>DIUQ01000005.1:13465-20026 GCA_002422375.1 bacterium UBA6154 | reverse complement strand
ACCGAGACGAACTATATATAACTCAGTGCGATTCCGCGAGTTCACCCCTGCGAAGGCATTCATCGCGGTGGAGTTCAAGGACGCTCTCAACCCAAATGGAGGGCGGCAATCCCACTCCCACGGCTGCAGCGACCAACAGCGCCAGTGGATAGTCCGGTTGGCATTCGTGGGCCCTGTGCAGGCAGAGGTTAGCCTTCGCACCGTTGCCCGACATCCACCAGCAGATCCCAGCCACTGTCGCCACGGGGGCACCCACAGGCCCATGCAGGGACGGAAGCATGGAACTTAGAAAATGTGCGCTGGCCACACTTGCAATGTCACCCGCGGCGATATCCCACAACAAAGTGTCCCGCACCGACACCACGGCCAAAGCCTGTGCACAGCGTGCGATTAATGAGTCGGACAAGGGAGGCGGCTGGACAAACACGTTTTCCAGGAAATTCAGCTCATCAATGCACCATGTCGAAGAGTCGGCCTGCAATCTCGATTCCGCCCACTGTTGAATCTGAAGACTGAGTCCACGCTCGGGGGCAAATGCCAGCGTCGCTGCGGCATCTGCCCTCGACAATTCACTAGCCGAAGGTATTAACTGCGCACTGACGCGGTGCATGTCACAGGACGATGTGCAATCCTCACTGGTCACTGTGGATTTGTGAACAAGAAGTACTTCGTCAACGGTGATCCCAAACTGATTCAAGCTTTCGCAGGCTTTCTTGAGAAGCTGGTCGCTGAGAGTGGTGAGCCACATTTCTCGAAGATCAGATGAATCCGAGTAGAGCGGAGGATCGACGAGGAGAAGTCCCACGGAGGTTGCATCATGTAGGTTTCCCGGTCGCGCAAATTCAGTCCACCACGCCGAGTCACTGATGAGTACCGACCACCCTGGATCGGGAATATCGACCCGCTGAACTAGTAGTTCCCGCTGACTCTTCCGCCAGACAGCCACCACACTTTCTGCCGGCCAAAAGCCAAGTCGTTCAGCAATGGTGCATACCTGGTCTGCATACGAGGTCACTGTGATTAGGTGTTGCGAATGATTGGGCATGTCGCCATGATGATGGGCAATCGGCGTCGGACAAATATCCGCGTCAGCACTTGTGGAACAACTGACGCCGAATCACGCGTATGTGTATATCTACGCCCGGCGAGGATAGACCTGGGTATACGACCAATACTTGGGCTCAATGCCATCGCCTGATGACACACCACGAATGCGCCTGCTCACCCACGGTGCACCATGTTCTTTGATCCACCGTGCGTGGCCTACCAAGCGATCGAGCGTCCCACGATTCTGCGCAGGAGGTATCGACGGCGCCTCCATTGTGCGCTCCCACCCCAGTGCCACCATGGCTTCATCGCTGGTCATTTGATGCCCTAATGGACTGAGATGTAGGCGGTCCTCATCCCAAAGGGTCTCCTCGTGGAAAGATTCCATGCCCCAAAAGTTCAAAAGGTAACAGTCGTACGCCTTAGCAATAGCCACGGTCGCACTGTTTAGGCCGGCAAATCGGTCTGCGGTCAGGCGCATGAGTCCGGAGGATTGCGATGGGTCACCAAACCCAACTAGGAGGACATCGATACCCGCCTGCCGAAGCTCGCGCACTCCCTTCTCGAGGATGGTGGCCTTGTGGTCAAGGTTAAACGACTTTCGCATTGCATCGTTTACACCACCGGCGAAGCTCACCAAATCGGGCTGAAGTTCAATCGCACGTGGAACCTGCTCCTCAACCATGGCTGTCACGAGTCGCCCGCGCACTGCCAGATTTGCATAGAGCAGCGGGTCGGTGTTGCTGCAGTACCGGTTCGCTAAGGACTGAGCCAACCGATCGGCCCATCCGTAATAGGAGTCGCCTAATCCTCGGTCTGCAAGTCCCTCGGTGAAACTGTCCCCGATCGCTACATATTTCCTCCACTCACGTGGATCACGTCGCATGGGTGCAGATTAGCGATATCCCATAAGTCGACGTTCACGGACATGAAAGACCCGGTCGCCGAAGGCTTCCCCTCCCGCGACGACCGGGCTGCGCAGAACAATAGTGGACACCGCTCCGGGGTCTGCATCGACACTCCGGTTGGGGCATCGAGGGGTTTCTCCGGGAGTTATGTTGCCGGCTTCGTTTGCGCAAGCGCCTTCCCCGCGGTGCGGTACCACGCAAGAAGTGCGACAACACCAATAATTATTTGAGGAATAAATGACGATGCCCTCCACACAAGATCGGCCGCGGTGGCAGCGCCGGAGGATGCACCAAAACTGACTAAGAGCGCAATCATGGCTGCATCAACGGTGCCTAACCCACCAGGTGTGATCGGGATCATGAGACCTAATTGGCTGATAGCGAAGGCACCAAAAGCGGCAGCAAACGAGGTGCCCGCCGTATCCCACCCTTCCACTCCCCGCAATGCGACGTACAAAATAAGGAATTGGGTAAAAGACACCGCAATTTGAGCGGCGGTTAAGGCCGCCCACCTTTTGCGGAGCAGGTCATACATGTCCCGTCGGAATTTCGTAACCGGTTGTACCAAGTCCAGGTCGTGAAGTACCTTGATGCGCCCCCTGAGGGGATTGATGACTTTGTTGCCCAGTCGACCGATAGCTTCAGCCAATTTCTCCGACCGCATGATCATGACGAAGAGGGCCACGACCACAGCCAAGATCCCTAAACCGATGAGTCCGGTCACCGCGTGGGTGTCCCCCGTTACCCCCGTCAATGTGATGGCAATAACCCCCAATATAGGGAAAAATAGGGTCACGAAAGTGCTCCATACACCCACGGCAGTGATGGCGGCCGTGGCACTGGTTGCAGACACTTTAAAACTACTGAGCATTCCAAATTGCACCGCGAGACCGACCGCGCCACCGCCAGGAACACCGTTACTGATGGCAAAGGCTGCCTGGTTGGTCTGTTGGGAGCGCCAATATTTCAATCCTGGGGTCGCCGCCATGAATGGAAATCCATAAGCCACGAGATACAGAAGCACCATCACCACGATTAACACGATGCTGAGTGTTCCCATGGTCTCCAAGGCACTGACAGCATCGGAGTAGCTGCCGATCTGAGGAATGACTTTCCAAAAAATCAGAACGATAAAAGCCAATCCAATGAGTCCGAGAATGATTGACTTCTTTTTATCGAGTTGGCCAGTACTTGGTGTATTAGTCGAAGCGGCTGGCTTCGATGGTGGTTCAACCTCAGGCTGTGTCATGCGCATACTCTGGCATAAGTTGCACGTCATTCCCAGACAATTTCACGATCGATGGGGGTGGTGAAAACTTCAGGGATGGGCTTCGGCAGGATACCGGTTATGCGGCTTGACCACATCTCCTATGCATGTGCGAATAATGAATTGGCTGACGTTGTACAACGAATCGGCGTTGATCTCGGATTTCCGTTCTATGACGGAGGGCGACATCCATCATTTGGCACCAGGAACTTCATTCTCCCACTGACCGATGGTGCCTATATTGAAGTTGTCAGCGCCCTAGATCACCCTGCAGCACTCAAGGCCCCCTTCGGCCAGGCCGTTCACCACAGCGCGAGCCACGGTGGAGGCTGGATGAGTTGGGTGGTGGGAACTGACGACATTTCCACCGTTGAGGAGGCCCTCGAGCGCCCTGCCGCACCGGGTCACCGGGTACGCCCTGACGGTGTTGATCTGCATTGGCGGCAATTAGGTGTCCTAGACACACTTACCCACCCCCAATCGCCTTTCTTCGTTGAGTGGGTCTCAGAGCCCCAGCTGCACCCGTCTGCTGGAGGAACCGACAATGGAATCCGAGTTCAGCGCATAGATATCAGTTGTCCCACACAAGACCTTGGTCCCCTCTCCGATCATCTCGACCCATTGCTTCCCCTCGTGAATTGGGTGCCAGATTCGGAATTTGATCAGCAAGGAATTGTGGCGGTTTGGTTTGATACCCCGCACGGCTTAGTGTGCATTGACTAGAGTGTGCCACGTCAAGTAGCGCCTCTCTGACGGGAAGAAATATACGTGTCGACTAACACTCCTACTGAAGACTCTGACGCTGTTCCAGGTACCCTGAAGGATCTCGCAGGGATCACATGGAGACTTCTCGTCCTCCTAGTGGGATTTGGTGTCATTGTCGTTATTTTCGGGGCAATTTTCCCGGTAGTTTTCGCCTTGTTCTTTGCCATGCTTGTGACGGCGTGGACCCAGCCCGTAATGCGCGTCATTCATAAGGTGTTACCCAAAGTCATCTCGATGATCCTCGCGCTCGCACTAATAACGACCGCGATAGTCACGATCCTTTATATTGTCATTACCTCAACCGTCAGTGAAGGACCCAAACTGATCTCGAGCCTGGAATCAGGCTTTACCGATCTTCAGGGTTGGCTCAAAAACGGCCCCTTGAAATTATCAGATGACAAAGTAAATTCGCTTATCTCTCAAGCCACCGACTACGGCCAGACTGCGGCTAAAGGAATTGCTGCGAGTTTGCTCGAATCGGCAAGCTCACTCGGCACTCTGGTCATTGCGGGTTCTGTATTCCTTTTTGGTGTCATCTTTTTCCTACTTCAACCAGAAAAAATTTGGAATTGGTTTGTCGGATGGCTACCAAAGAGCATTGAGGAGCCGGTTAACGTGTCCGGCAATATCGCGTGGGGAGCGATTTCCGGTTACACACGGGGAATCGTGGTGATTGCATTCTTTGATGCGGTGTTGGTATTCATTGGACTCACCATTTTGCAGGTCCCCCTTGCACCCGCACTGGCAGCAGTTGTATTCCTCGGGGCCTTCATTCCCGTCATTGGAGCGCCGATTGCCACCTTCTTCGCGGCCGTTGTAGCCCTAGCGGAGCGTGGTCCACTGATTGCCGTCTTGGTCATTCTGCTTACCGTCATTGTCGGTTCATTTGACGGTGACGTCATGCAGCCTCTCGTTATGGGCAAGGCAGTCAGCCTGCACCCGCTTGCCATAATTTTGGCCATTGCCGCAGGTTCCATTGCACTGGGAATAGTTGGGGCACTGATTGCCGTGCCTATAGCCGGGGCCGTTTATGGAGTAGCCAAGTACCTGACGGGTCGAGATCCGGAGAATCCGTTCCCACCAACTGCGCCCTTTGTCCCCACGGCTGACACGAAGTAGGTACTCCATTTTCGGTCCGACCAGTCCCGCTGGACGCTGTGTTCAGTCCTTGAAATTAGTTACTTCGAGCATCAATATTTGCAATCGGCAGATCATTTCCTGCAGCAACACACAGACGCTCTATGCGTTCGGAAGATGAATTGATTCGGTTACGCTGCTTCTTGGAAAATCCTTCAATACCTTGTTTGGGGTTTGCCTTATTGACGTTATTTTGAATCCGTTCCGCATTGGCTAATGCTTTAGCAGGTAATTCACCGCCAATAACAGCCGCGTCGATTGCAACAACCATCTGATCCACAGTCAGTTGCATGTCTGCGAGAAGAGTTTGCTTCTCCTTCTTCTTCATGGCTGACGTATCACCGTTCATTTCAGCACGGAGTAGATCTACCGCGAAATACTCAGAACATGCGTCCTCGGCAAGTACCGCAACTGGCTCGACTGTCTCTGATGGAGTCGGCGTCACCGTTGGTGTCACTTCAGATTCAGCACTCGAGGAGCAGCCACTGAGCACCAACGCGCCAGCGCTTAAGAACAATCCAACGGTGAGAGTTGTGCGAGACATGTTGGCTCCTCCTGTTTATTCGGCCTGAGACCACCCTAGCCCAGTGAGCCGAATGTACGCCCTATTTCGTCCATTGATTAGTTGATCGCTGTGGAGTCGCGCGGGAAGCCTTCCTGGGCACCGGCATTCTCTGCCTGGATGAGCCCTTTGAGGACATCGGTTAAAGTGACAAGACCGACCGTGGTCCCGCCGTCCATGACCACGGCAATATGGCTGCTGCGACGTCGCATGTTCGCTAGGGACTCATAAACGCTTTGGTCGGCCGGCAGCCGGAGAATTGGTCGAATAAACCGGCGGATGGAGATATTCTCTGGAGTCTGCAATGTGTCCCGCACATGCACCATACCTACGATTCGTAGATCACCAGGGTTGCCACTTCCGACGAGTGGGTGAGTTCCCACAATTATTCGATGATGCTCACTCTCCTGCGCTATGGCATGAACATCTCCCACCGTGGCATGTGGCGCAACCATGGCGAGCAGTTCACTCTCTGGCACCAAAGACCTGATGGGCGTTGACTGCATGGCCAATGCTGCGGCAACGCGGGTGGAATATTCAACGTCCAAGGCGCCGGTATGCACAGAATGCTGAACTAGTTGGCCTAGTGCATCGGGATTTCGTGCTGACGACACCGAACTGACGGGCTCAATTCCGAATCTAGCGAGAATCCAGTTCGCCGAGTTATTCAATCCAACGAGCAGCGGTCGAAAGACAACAAGGAACCCACGCATGGGAATAGCCAGAAGGGTGGCAGACAGTTCGGGATGGGCAATGGCCCACGATTTGGGTGCCATCTCTCCAATCACTAGGTGGAGAAACGTCACAATGAATAGGGCCACAATGAACGCGATCACGTCAGCGGAGGCTTCAGGAAGGCCGATTGCTTCGAATGC
>DIUQ01000005.1:11985-13405 GCA_002422375.1 bacterium UBA6154 | reverse complement strand
TCCAGGCGATGCCGCTTGGCTGCCAGTAGCGCGAATTCAACAGCGACAAAAAATGCACTAAGCCCGATTATTGCCACAGTCGCCAGCGCGATCACGGTCGGTGATGCGTTCACGACACGTCACTCTCAGCGATAGTGAGCCGAACCAAAGAGGGAACATGCCGTTCAATCTCGAGAACCTCAATACGTAACTGACGGGCACGAATATCGCCCACCGAAATAAACTCCTCGGGATCCACCGGAAGCGCAACCCTAATAATCTCCCCGACCGATGGGAAACTCCCCCGCTGGGAAATGGCTAATCCCGCGATGGTTTCGTATTTTCCTTCCGGAAGGTTCTCATCAATTGCCCTGGTTACTTCATCGAGGTGAGAGTCACCCGGAATAATCCACCCTTCACCGTCGAATTGGGCAATAAGCTCCGGCGCATCGTGTTCATCAGTGATTTCTCCGACGATTTCCTCTGCCAAATCCTCAACGGAGAGGATTCCCGCAAATCCGCCGTACTCGTCGACTACGCAGGCCAATTGGTTATCGCTTTCCATCAGCGCTTGGAGGGCCTCCGGGAGACTCATCACGGTGGAGACTAATTCCGCAGGTCGCATGACTGACCGCACGGACTCATGATCTGACAACTCGGGACGCAATATGTCGACGAGATGAACTACCCCCAAGACGTCTTCGCCATTGGCCGCCAAAACTGGATACCGGGAATGACCGGTCGACATGATTGACCGAATCTCACCAACGGTGTCGTGAACACTCACTGTGTCGGCTTTGGTCCGCGGGATCATGGCGTGCCGGACGTTTTCCTGTGGAAAATCTAGGATGCGATCCAGGAGTGCGAATAGTTCATCGGGAATCTGCCCGGAGTCGTGGGAGGCTTCGACAATATGTTCGAGATCACGAACTGATGCGGAGTGCTCGACATCGTGTACTGGCTGGATTCGGAAAAGCTTGAGAACGGCATTTGACGAAGCGTCAAAGAACGTGATGAGCCAGCCGAAGATCGCCAGGTACACGGTGGTTGACCGAGACAAAGCCATGGCTACGGGTTCTGCCCGGGCAATCGAAAGGTTCTTGGGGACTAACTCCCCGAACAACATCTGTACGATTGTGGAAAATCCCAGAGCGAGAACAGCCCCGATAGCCAAGGACACACCCATCGGGATCGATACACCGCCCAAGAGGTTGCCCAGTGACTGACCTATCAGGGGCTCTGCTACATAACCGACGAGCAGGCCGGTCACAGTAATCCCGAGCTGCGCACCGGAGAGCATGAACGACGTTCGCTGCGTGACGCGGAGTGCGCGTGCGGCTGGAGCCTCCCCTGTTTCCGCTCGAGCTTTGAGCGCGGAGCGGTCTACCGCCATGTAAGCAAACTCCTGGGCCACGAAATAGCCCGTGGCCACCGTGATGAG
>DIUQ01000005.1:3050-11881 GCA_002422375.1 bacterium UBA6154 | reverse complement strand
CTGCACCCTGAAGTGCTGCCGCACCCCTCGCACACGTAGCAGCTTCCTGCCGGCCGCATTTTGATTCCACATGTCATGCACAGGGGTGCATCGGAGGCTGTGCCCGTAATGGCCTCGAGTAATTCCGCGCTTGAATGCACGCTCTGTGGGACTTCATGAGTAATCGGCTGACCTTGGTGCTCAACCGGAGCAGAAATGTCCTCAGGAGCTGACACTTCGTCGGTGGTGACCTCGAGATCAAGGTCAGCCGCCGATGCTGGTGCAGCTGAACCTTGGACCTCGGCTGCACGCTCTGCTGCAGAATAGATTCCGAGAGCCTCCCGCTGTTCAAAGGTGAGATAGTCCAAAGCCAAGCGACGGAAAATGTAATCCATCATGGACTGTGAGATTCGGATATCAGGATCGTCGGTCATGCCAGCGGGTTCGAATCGCATGTTCACGAATTTGTTGACGAACGCTTCGAGCGGCACACCGTACTGCAGGGCGATACTGATAGCGATGGAGAAAGCATCCATGACGCCGGCAAGAGTCGACCCTTGCTTGCCCAACTTGAGGAATACCTCGCCGAGTTGACCGTCGTCGTAACTGCCAGCGGTCATGTACCCCTCAGCGCCAGCAACGGAGAATGACGTTGTGCGGCTTGGGCGTGATTTAGGTAGTCGGCGACGGATCGGCTGCCCAGCTACGACTGTTTCCTCCACGACCGCGTCTGCCTTCTTCGCTTTGGCGTCGCTCAACGGTTGGCCAACCTTGCAGTTATCGCGATAAATAGCCAGGGCCTTGATCCCCAACTTCCAGCCCTGGAAATAGATCTCCGATACTTCTTCGACGGTGGCGTCTTCGGGCATATTGACGGTTTTGCTAATGGCCCCGGAAATAAAGGGCTGCACAGCGGCCATCATGCGAACGTGACCCATGGGGGTTATGGATCGCGCACCCATGGCCGTATCGAATATGGCGTAGTGCTCGGACTTGAGACCCGGCGCATCAATTACATGTCCGTTCTCACCGATGAACTCAACTATCGCTTCGACTGTTTCCTCGGCGTATCCCAATTTCCGGAGGGCACGGGGGATTGTCTGGTTAACAATCTGCATCGAACCACCGCCAACGAGCTTCTTGAACTTGACCAAGGAGAAGTCCGGCTCAATGCCGGTTGTGTCGCAGTCCATCATGAACCCAATAGTTCCCGTGGGAGCTAGGACGGAAGCCTGAGCATTTCTCCAACCGTTCGTCTCACCGAGAGTCAGACATTCTTCCCAGACTTTGCCGGCCAGGGCTGTTACGTCGCCATCGAGCGAAGAAGACGTTCTAATCGAATCATTTGCTGCAGCGTGCTTACGCATTACCCGCTTATGTGCGTATTCATTACGCCCGTAGCCCTCGTACACTCCGACTACTCCAGCCAGTTCGGCGCTGCGCTTGTACGCCGTGCCTGTCATGAGGGAAGTAATTCCCGCAGCAAATGCCCGGCCCGCTTCAGAGTCATACGGCAAGCTAGTGGCCATAAGAAGGGCACCCAAGTTGGCGTATCCGATTCCCAATTGACGGTATTTACGGGTGGTGTCACCAATGGGATCGGTCGGGAAATCAGCGAAACAGATGGAAATATCCATAGCCGTGATGACAAACTCCACTGCTTGAGAAAAACGGTCGGCATCAAATGTGTCGTCATCCTTGAGGAACTTGAGCAAGTTGAGGCTCGCGAGGTTGCACGAGGAGTTGTCCAAGCTCATGTATTCCGAGCATGGATTGGACGCATTGATACGACCGGTTTCTGGATTGGTATGCCAGTCATTAATAGTGTCGTCGTATTGAATACCCGGATCTGCACATGCCCACGCGGCTTGTGTCATTTTATGAAACAGCTCCGTGGCATCGACAGTTTCCACGACTCGTCCGTCGGTACGTGCAGTCAATCCAAAGGGCTCACCATTCTCCACAGCCTGCATAAATAGATCTGACACGCGGACGGAATTATTGGCGTTTTGGTACTGAACGCTGGTGATGTCCGATCCACCGAGGTCCATGTCGTAACCGGCGTCGCGAAGAACACGAATTTTGTCCTCTTCACGAACCTTGGTTTCGATGAATTCTTCGATGTCAGGGTGGTCAACATCCAGCACGACCATCTTTGCCGCCCGACGGGTGGCACCGCCTGATTTGATTGTTCCCGCGGAAGCATCAGCACCCCGCATGAAGGAGACAGGACCAGATGCCGTACCCCCGGAGGAGCGGAGGAGTTCCTTGCTGGAACGGATGCGCGAGAGATTGAGCCCGGCCCCCGAGCCGCCCTTGAAGATCATGCCTTCTTCGCGATACCAGTTCAAGATGGAGTCCATGGTGTCGTCGACGCTCAAGATAAAGCACGCACTGACTTGCTGGGGCGCGGTTGTGCCAACGTTGAACCACACGGGTGAGTTGAATGAAAACACCTGGTGCAACAGCATGTAGGTCAGTTCATGTTCAAAAATCTCCGCGTCTGCCTCGGTACGGAAGTAGCCATGGTCACGACCTGCCTTGGTATATGTCAGCACCACACGATCAATAAGCTGCTTTAGGCTCCATTCGCGATTATCCGCACCCACCGCACCGCGGAAATACTTTGTGGTGACAATGGTTGAGGCGTTAACACTCCAGAAATCAGGGAACTCCACACCCCGTTGTTCAAAGACAATCTCACCGGTTTTCCAGTTGTTCTGCACCACGTCACGGCGCTCCCACACGACATCGTCGTAAGGATGGACCCCCTCGGTCGTGAAAAGTCTCTTCATGCTCAAGCCGGGATTCTTGAGCGTGTTGTGCACAAAGCTCTCCTTTGGAGTGATTACAGGAGCTTCAGGTGCTTGTGTCATGGTCGTGCCTTTCTGTGGTGGGTGTATGTGGGAAGTCACTTGTTGATGTGTTCGTTCTTTTGTTATTCGATGGACGGTGGTGCGGGACGTGTATGTACAGGTTCGGGTTCATGACCGGTGGGTTCGCCTTCGGCTCGAAGCAGCGCAATCTCCGCTTCAAAGTCCTCCAGGGTGTCAAATGATCGGTACACGGATGCAAAACGCAGATAGGCGACTTCGTCTAGCTCACGCAACGGAGCCAAGATCGCCAGACCAACCTCTTGGGCCGGAATCTCGCTGTTGCCACTTGCGCGGAGGCTGTCCTCCACCTGTTGGGCCAGGACGGCTAGGTCGTCCTCACTGACCGGGCGGCCTTGGCATGCTTTCCGCACCCCATTAACCACTTTGAGCCGATTAAACGCTTCCGTGGCACCTGATCTTTTCACGATAGACAGGGCGGCAAATTCAGCCGTTGTGAAGCGACGACCACAGGATCCACACTCCCGACGTCGGCGAATGGCCAGTCCGTCGTCGATTGTGCGGGAGTCCACCACGCGTGAGTCATCTTCACGGCAGAACGGACAACGCATGTGATACCTCCTCACTCGTCACATGGGCCACTTCCGTAACACTCGTATCGCTACGGGTGCCCTTCTGTGGACTACCTGTGGATGATTTGTTTCCAACCTGTGTGCTTACTACCACTACCTGTGGACGAATGACACCGGTGTTACTACTACATCTAGGGGTGTGAATCTAATGCATCCCCCACGGACTTGCAACCTTATGCCGCAGATTGTATTCGGCGTGTTGCTGTCAGCTCCCCGTCAACCAGGGCTGCTGGTGGGGGCGGCACACGTCCATAGGCGGAATTCAGGGCGTTTACCGTGGCTTCGCTGCGAAGTTGGTACCCAGGTTTCGTGTAATGAATGGGAGAAGAAAGTCGAATTTTTTCCCTGCGGGCAATCTGATCCCAGGGCACTACCGTGAGATGTGGCCGAGTGGCCGCCAGCCTCGCCAGGGTGTCATTGAACCATCGCTGCTTGGATTTGCTGAATTGTTCTCCGTTACCTCCGAATGTATTCACCCAGAGCACCTGACGATCTGCCCCCAATTGATGGAGCAATGACTTTATTCGGGCGAGTGTGACGTCACGACTGATCCACCGCATGTCATTGGTTCCGATCGCAATGATGACCGTCGAGGGAAGCCCCTTCCACTTCCGCTGCTCACGCACTTGTGCCTGAGCCCAGTCAAGTCTCTTGCCCCCAAAACACCGAACGGTGGGATTCCACCCCGAGGTACGCAGCAATTTCTCTAGGCTGGATCTGGATTCTCGGGTCAACGAATCACCTATTACCACCACTCTGCGCCCATTGCCCGGACCCGCGGCGGGCATGTCTTTGCCCCACGTTGGTGCGGAACAGGCCCGCGGATCGCCGCCGGTGCGCCACTGCAGATCTCTACTAGTCGCGACGGCGCTCGGCATTCCCGCAGCCACAAGAATCAGGCTGAGCACTGCCCCCGCCGTAGCCATGCGTTGGTAGACCGGAAACATGAATTCACTCTATGCGATACGGTCACCGAGGCTAGTTGGCCGGGATAATGAGTGTTTGTCCGGGAAAGACATGGTCAGTGCCAATGGCATTCATTTCACGGACTCGCAGGATAAATTCCCGAGGATCAGACTGTGGAGCCACACTGGCAGCGAGTGACCATAATGTCTCCCCTGGCTGCACGACAACGCTATGCGTTGCCGAGCCAGTGCTCTCGGGAGCGGCATCAGCGGTGCCGCTCCCGAGGGTTAACCAGCCAGCCATCAACACAAAGACACAACCGAGCCCCAAGACGAGCCGCCCGCGTGGGGTAAGGCGAACGGGTGCAGCGCTCTGGCGTAACGAAGACGTTGGTGCGGTGTATGAAAGGGAGTTCGACATGGCGGGGAAGCCTTTCTTGACGGTAGAGACTCGAACAGTTGTTCGATTATAGGCAGATAGATTGTCAAAACCTGCGACATTTCGAACAGGTGTTTGATTCGTGTCGCCGGATCGACTACCCTCCGAAGGGCGTGAATGGTTCTGGTGTGGCATGCACACAGCACACCATGGCCCACTGACAGTGGGCCTTTTCACGGAATGACCGCCCCGGACAGGAAAGGCTCATCATGGCCAGCAGAGTGACTAAGACGTCGAGTGAGCCGGAGATCAAACACCCGGTAACGGAGCTCTATCCGACCGAATCAGAATCACTCACGGATCGTCAGCAGGCTATCCTCGACATGATTCGGCGCACAACAGAGGAGCGGGGTTACCCACCGAGTGTTCGGGAGATCGGCGAGTCTGTCGGCCTCACGAGCCCGAGCTCAGTCGCCCACCAACTCAAAAATCTCCAGCGCGCCGGGTATCTGCGTATTGATCCCAACCGTCCTCGCGCCCTTGTGCTGGCCACTCACGGGAGCCTGCCGGCAGACGAGCCTAACGCTCTGGACACCGATTCTGATTCTTCAACGGTGGCTCACGTACCGGTACTCGGACGCATTGCTGCCGGCGGACCAATTCTGGCTGAGCAGTCGGTGGAGTACACACTGCCGTTACCCCGTGACCTCGTCGGCGAAGGTGAATTATTTAGCTTGAAAGTGGTCGGTGACTCTATGGTGGACGCGGCAATCTGCGACGGTGACTGGGTCGTGGTGCGAAGGCAGCCAACGTGTGAGAACGGTGACATCGTTGCCGCTTTGCTCGACGATGAAGCCACCGTGAAGACGTTTAAGCAGCGTGATGGTCACGTGTGGCTCATGCCACACAACCCTGCCTATGCACCCATTCCTGGCGATACGGCACGCATTTTGGGCAAAGTCGTGACCGTGTTACGCCGAATCTGACACGAGCTTGCTTTACGGGTTGAGTCTCTGTAGTGCAGCCACGGTGACGGACTTATCTGTGGTGTACCACAAGGGTGGCATTGAGTTACGAATAATTCGTCCATAGCGCGCATTCGCCAGCCGCGAGTCCAACACGCTCACAACACCGCGATCCGAGTGATGCCGAATTAATCGTCCCGCCGCTTGAGCCATGAGTAAGCCAGCGCGAGCCACCATGACCGTGGTGAAACCTGAACCCCCAGCGTTATCAACAGCGCGCGCTCGGGCAGACATAACAGGGTCATCAGGCCGAGGGAAAGGAATTCGGTCAATAATGACTTGACTGCACGATGCCCCGGGAATATCAACTCCTTGCCACAGTGACAATGTTCCAATGAGTGAAGACGATTCGTCCTCTGCAAATTTTTGCACCAATAAACCTGCAGACTCTCCCTTGCGCTGAACGTACAGTGGCGTATCAATGCGAACCCGAAGGTAGTCGGCTGCTTTGTCGACGGCATTCCAACTGGAACATAGGATTAAGGTGCGACCGCCGGCAGCTTCTACCAACTCACCTAATTCGTCCAGCGCCTCCATGGTCAAACCTTCACGACTTGGCGCGTTCAAATGAGATGCTACATACAAAATCCCCTGCGTTGAATAATTAAAAGGTGACCCAACATCGACCGAAGTCACCCGTGGATCACCGTCAATTCCTAGGCTCCGACTCACGGCATCAAACGAGCCCCCAACCGCAAGTGTTGCACTGGTAATAACAACCGCCTTCTCTTCAAAGAGCCGACTCTCCAGCAGCCTTGCTACGCTCAGCGGCGCGCTGTGTAGCGACACAGATCGTCCATTGGCACTTAGCCAGATGACATAGTCCTGAGCCAACGAAGCCGACTGCGAGATAAATGCGCCAGCCACGTCATGGAGCTCTTCTAGCCCCCCGCGAGCCCGGTGATTGCGCGCCATGATGTCGGGATCATCAACTTTGAGTCCACCGATTTCCGTGATGCCGGCAGCTAGTGCGTCTCGCACCATGGTCAGGGCTAACAAGAGACCTGGTGGCACCTGCTCGATTACGCGAGGAGAAACATTTCCTGGTGCGGATAAAACCAATTCACTCTCCAGCGAGTCGATTGCATCCGCCAGGAGATCACTTGTTCGATCCTCAATCAGATTTCGCGCGGCCTGCGCAGCACGTTCCACCATGGCGACCGTGAGTTCAGAGGTAATAGCCGCGGTTGCGCGGTCCACAATTTCGTGACCTTCATCAATGATCACAACGTCGTGTTCTGGCAGTACCGGAATACCTTCAATCACATCAATAGCCAGAAGTGCGTGATTGGTAACAACTATGTTTGCCTGCGCTGCCTGTGCCCTTCTTTGTGCAGTGAAGCATTCCTGGCCAAAAGCACATTTACTCTCCCCCACACATTCTCGTCGTGAGACAGAGAATCCCCTCCATACCCGAGCATCAATGTCTTCCCGATATTCATCCCTATCCCCCGACTGTGTTGACTCAGCCCATTCCCGCACAAGTCGCGCTTGCACACCGAGCGAAGTTGGTGATTCCTCAAATAATGCATCCTGATCGGGATCAGGGATCGCAGAATGCAACTTCTGCAGGCATACATAATTATTACGTCCCTTGAGCACCGCATAAGTCAGTTCCTTGCCGAACTCCTCGGAGACGCATTGAGCCAGAAGCGGAAGGTCTTTCTCCACAAGTTGGCGCTGCAAGGCGAGCGTGGCCGTGGATACAACAATAGTCGATTTCTTGGAGTTCAGTGAATGCGCGGCAGCAGGAACTAGGTATCCCAGCGATTTTCCCGTGCCGGTCCCAGCCTGAATAATGCGATGTTCATGCTGTGCTATTGCTTCTGCAACATGCCCAACCATCTCAACTTGACCACTGCGAACATCTCCACCGCTGAACCGGACAACCGAATCCAAAAGATCTGAAGCAGAAATTGACTCCTGCGCAGCATTCACCCAGGTCCCTCTATCTGTGCAAACCCACGTGACTCAATCTCCGCGAGCAGCGACTCACTCACGTCTGCAGTCACGCTCGATCCTTGATCACCGTGATCCACCACCACATTTTCGCCATATTCATGAATCTTGGCCAATAGGTCTCCGCTTGAGTACGGGATAAACGCCTTTATCGGGTGTAATCGATGAGGCAACATCGCAGGGATCGATGCGAGTAGCCCCTCGACACCTTCGCCAGTGCGTGCGCTCAAAAAAACTGCACTAGGCAGGCTCGCTCGAAGGGAGCTCAGTGTGACTGGATCTGCAATATCAATTTTGTTGACTGCAATGAGCTCGGGGATACCGGAAGCACCGATATCGGAAAGTACTTCATGTACTGCCGCTATCTGCCCCCATGGATCCTCATCCGATGCATCGACAACGTGCACGATCAGATCAGCATGTTGAACTTCCGTGAGCGTGGAACGAAAGGCTTCTACGAGGTCGTGCGGCAGATGCCGAACAAATCCCACTGTGTCGGCGAGTGTGAACTCACCTCCAGTCGGTAATTGCACTTTTCGCACTGTGGGGTCCAACGTCGCAAACAACGCATCTTGCACCAGAACACCTGCCCCGGTTAATGTGTTCAGCAGACTCGACTTCCCCGCATTCGTATATCCAGCGAGTGCCACAGTGGGTATCCCCGAACGTTCCCGCGCTCCTCGTTGAGTAAGGCGAGTTTTTTCCAGTTCCTTGAGTTGCCGGCGAAGCCTAGACATCTGAGCACGAATACGCCGTCGGTCTGTTTCGATCTTTGTTTCGCCAGGACCTCGCGTACCCACGCCGCCCGTCGCACCACCGGCGCGACCACCAGCCTGGCGCGAGAGGGATTCACCCCAACCCCGTAAACGGGGCAGCAGGTATTGCATCTGCGCGAGCGAAACTTGCGCTTTGCCCTCCCTGCTCCGGGCATGTTGGGCGAAAATATCCAAAATCAGCCAGGTGCGATCTACGACTTTCACCTTGACAATTGACTCGAGCTGCCGAAGTTGCCCAGGGGTGAGCTCTCCGTCACAAATGACAGTGTCGGCACCTGTGACAGCAACAATGGCCGCCAACTCTTGAACCTTTCCAGAGCCCAAATAAGTAGCAGGGTCGGG
>DIUQ01000005.1:0-2981 GCA_002422375.1 bacterium UBA6154 | reverse complement strand
AGCTCGGTTGACAATTGGGAAACACGACGCAAACCAAATCGCTGATCAAGCTCCAAATCAACGTCAATAGTCGATTCACGATTCACAACGGTTCCGTGTCCTATTATTTCCTCTTTCCGAGGATCGCCGTTATGAATCACAATGAGCCCATTCTACGGGCTGGACCGCAGGCTGACTCGTTCAAAATATCTTGTGGAGAAGACATTGATGGCCGCTCTGAGAATTACAGCAATTCAGCCGGAATAAGTACCTTGCCCCGCGCAACAAGGTCAGCTGGTCCACGTAACCAAACCTCCGAATCATCGAAATTGACCCAAAGAGTGCCACCGGGTACGTCTATCCGCCACTCGGCTGATTCTCCCTCGCGGTCGAAGGTGGTGGGGCGGGAGGTCTGGGTCATGTCGGCCCAAGCAACGGCACATGCCCCGGTCCCACAAGATTGCGTTTCCCCGCTTCCCCGCTCAATCACCCGCATTTCAATGTGGTGGTCACCGCGAACCACGGCAAATTCCACATTGACACCGTCAGGGAATGCGCTCCCTGGTATCACGTTGTGGTTGCTGATGTCCACTCTCAAAAGATCTGTTGATTCCGGTAGAAATACCACTGCGTGCGGATTGGGAAGGTAACACCCATAGGCAGGCAATTCACCGTATTCCGCATTGATAGCGATACTGACCGGCTCCTCGGATTCGCGGGGTGCAATCTGGCCCATGGACACACTCACACTGAAATCTGGGTGTACCTGCACCTGATGTAAACCAGCGCGGGTGGCAATAATGAATTCGCGCTCCGACTCTAGGCCAGACGCCACCAAATATCGAGCAAATACTCTGGCTCCGTTACCGCACATCTCCGCTACTGATCCGTCTGCATTGCGGTAGTCCATAAACCAGGGCGCCACCGAGAGATCTGGGTATTCGGACATGAAACGAGTGGGCACGACCCGAATGACACCGTCGGCGCCGAGTCCACGCCGACGGTCGCAGAGCCACACAACCTGATTCGCGGTTGGCTGCCACATGTTGTCGGGATCCGGGACCAGAACGAAATCGTTGGCAGTCCCATGTCCTTTGGTGAAGTTCAACTCCGCAAGGCGCGCCACTGCTCCACACTAGGGCATGCCTGTCCTAATTCACCGAACCTTGCGCTTGGACATATAAGCGATGTGAAATATCCACCAGCCGAGACCAATCAAATGAGGGTGGAGTTTGGTTATTCTGCTTGATCGCCGCCACCATGTCAGGCTGTTGAGCAAGCACACCCAGTCGATTGACAAGTCCTGCATCTGATTCTTCCAGGAAGCCACTGATCTCCGAATCAATAAACGATGCGGTTCCCGTTTCAGTTCGAGCTAGCACTACAAGCCCAGCCGCGCGAGCTTCGAGTGCAGCTATTCCAAATGATTCCTGGACTGAGGCCTGTAAAAATACATCTGAGTCGGCGAATTCCTTGACCAACTGTAAATGATCAAGCCTCCCCCTGAATTCAACATTGATCCCTTGCCGGTGGGCATATTTCTGTGCGTAGGTAAGCAACGGTCCACTGCCTACCAGGGTTGCACTGACTTCAGGATGCGTACGTTGGACGCGCCCAATCATGGACAGCCATGCTGTTACCCGTTTACGAGGAGCCATTCGCATCACCCCAATGACCCGCAAGTGTGGCGAGGACGACGCCTGAGTCGCCCACGAATCTACGGATATTCCGTTGGGCATGATTGAGACGGGCACACCCAGTGCTTGTGCAACAAAAACTGCCGCTTGGTCACTCACCGCTGACCAGATTATTGGCGGACCCTGTAGCCAGGATCGTGCGCTGTGATACCCAAACCGCGAGAGCGCACCCCACATACTGTGAACGGTTATGACCGTCGGGATATTCAACTCACGTACCGCCCTGACAGCGCCCCAGGCAAAAGGAGACGTCGCGCCCATATGTATGTGCACAACTCCGGGGCGGTTGTCGGACAACGCTTGCACCAGGGCATGGCGTGTTCGCGGATGAACGGGCAACCCAAAAGGGATGGGTGCGGTAACCCGCTGCAGTCCAGGAAGGGAGTCCCCTGCCGTGGCGGTGATCACTCGAACAGAAAGTCCTGCATCACGTTGAGCCACGACCAGATTGCCCACCTGTGTTTCGATTCCACCGGTTCGAGGTGCGAAGCAATCGCTAATATGCACGACCTCGCCTATCGGTGACAGCACGGGAGTGACGTTACGCCACAATGGTCTCCCTATGAACACCCCTCCAGCCCTGCAGCGCACCCTCCTGTTTGTTCACGCACACCCCGACGATGAAGCCCTTCTTACCGCCGGGACCATGGCAAAGGCTTCCGCACATGGCCACCGAGTCATCCTGCTAGTAGCCACCGATGGCGCTGCGGGACTAACGTCGGTCGCATTCAGTGAAAATTTGGCTCAGATCAGATGCAATGAATTGCACAGATCCGCAGGAATTCTCGGTGTCGACCACGTGATCGCTTGGGACTTCGCCGATTCGGGACTTCACGGTGAAAATAGCGCTGGTTTCTCCCACCTGTCACCCGTGGATCTCGCGAATCGGCTTCGAGAGGTCATAGAGGTCGAAGAGGTCGACACAGTGATCGGCTACGACCCCTCAGGTGGTTATGGACACCCTGACCATCTACAGGTGCACAACATGACCCGGCTAGCTGTGGCACAGAACACAGCGAATGTGCGGCTTTTCGAGGCAACACTGCCGCGCGAGCCGATAGCAACGGCGGTGCGATGGGCGGCGGCGTTGCGCGTCACACCACAGGATTTCGACGCTACTGAATTTTCCCGCGCCTGGACACCGCGCGCTGACATCACTCATCGAATCAATGTTCGTGACTACCTAGATAGTAAAAAGAGCGCCATCGCCTCCCATGCTTCCCAAGCACACGCTGATGGAAGTATGCGAACCCTCGCGGTACTGAGTCGATTACCTAGGCCTCTTTTTGCCACCCTGATGGGCAC
>DIUQ01000024.1:2697-3309 GCA_002422375.1 bacterium UBA6154 | reverse complement strand
GGTTGTTAACAACCTGGACTGGACCGCAGACATGGGCGTTCTGGAGTTCATGCGTGACATTGGTAAACACTTCAGCGTGAATCGAATGCTCGATCGGGAAGCAGTGGCTGCTCGTTTGGCTAAAGATGGAATTAGTTTCACCGAGTTCAGTTACCAGTTACTCCAGTCCTATGACTACCTCCAGTTGTTCAAGCGCTACTCCTGTGTCTTGCAAACCGGCGGTTCTGATCAATGGGGAAATATCACGGCTGGTGTGGACCTGGTCCGACGTGTCGAGCAGCAGAGCGTCCACGCCTTAACAACGCCGTTGATCACCAAGGCAGATGGAACAAAGTTTGGCAAGACAGAATCAGGAACTGTTTGGTTGGACCCAGAACTCACCAGTCCCTATGCATTTTATCAGTTTTGGCTCAACGCCGATGATCGTGATATTTCGTCCTTGCTTCGTATTTTTAGTTTCAAGCAGCAAGCGGACATTGAATTGCTGGAGCAGCAATCCGTGGACAAACCACAGGAGCGCGCTGCCCAGCGGGCATTGGCGCAAGAGCTCACCACACTTGTTCATGGCGAGTCAGAGTGTGCAGGTGCTGAGGCGGCCAGTCGAGCGCTATT
>DIUQ01000024.1:0-2664 GCA_002422375.1 bacterium UBA6154 | reverse complement strand
GAGGAGATCACCGATGGTTTGTTACCAGCCCTGGACGATCTTCTTGTTCGAGCGGGACTCGCGGCTAGTAAGAAAGCAGCCCGCCGAACAATCTCTGAGGGCGGGGCGTACGTGAACAACATTCGAGTCGAACGCGAGGACTATCAAGTCCCAGTGAGTGATCTGTTGTACGGGTCATGGTTAGTATTGCGTCGCGGTCGCAAGGCGTTTGCCGGAGTGGTCGTCAAATAGTTCCCTGAATACTCTTGGAATTATCCACATGAGTCCCATCCCAGCCGTAACGCTGCAGGTGCTGGTCTCGATTGCATCTGATTGGTAGTTATGACTTCTTTCCTTGACATTGGCGTGTGCAAACCGTTGGCAAGCGCCCTTTCCCATTCCGGCTTTGCGGAGCCATTTCCCATTCAAATCGCGACGTTGCCTGACGCGATTGCTGGGCGCGATGTCCTGGGTCGTGGGCGCACAGGCTCAGGTAAAACGCTGGCATTTGCGTTGGCACTATTAACTCGGCTGGATGGCCGAAAGGCCAAGCGAGGGCGTCCACTTGCTGTTGTGCTTTCTCCAACGCGTGAACTGGCAATGCAGATCAACGCCACCATTTCCCCTCTTGCCCGCAAAGTTGGGCTTTCTTCTGTCTTGATCGCTGGTGGCATGCCTTTCGGCAAGCAACTCCAAGCGCTAGATCACGCAGTTCCGATCGTCGTTGCGACACCCGGCCGACTTATTGACCTCATGCACCGCGGTGCTGTCGACTTAGGCGATGTGGAAATAACTGTTCTCGATGAAGCTGATCTCATGAGCGACATGGGATTTATGCCTGATATGAAAGAGATCTTGGATACAACGAATCCTCAAGGTCAGCGACTGCTCTTTAGTGCCACGCTCGACCGTGACGTTGACACCCTGGTGAAAAAGTATTTGCGCGATCCGATCGAACACGCGGTGGAGACAAGCGATGTTGCTCATGGAGCCATGGATCACCATGTCTTTGTCGTCAAGCAAGAAGAGCGTGATCAGATGCTGGCGCGAATTGGGTCACGCGAAGGTCGCACCATCATGTTTGTGCGCACTCAGCGCGGTGCTGATCGGTTAGCCGAGAAATTGCATGCGCAAGGTGTTGCAGCAGGCACCTTGCACGGTGGCAAGGCACAAGGCGCGAGAACCCGTGCGCTCGACGCATTCAAGAACGGGACGACTCCGGTTCTGGTCGCCACAAATGTTGCTGCGCGAGGAATTCACGTGGACGACGTCAGCCTGGTTGTGCACGCTGATGCTCCGACAGATCCCAAGGATTATTTGCATCGAGCTGGTCGAACAGCTCGAGCTGGTGAAGCCGGGACGGTTGTGACACTGGCTCGCATGAACCAGCAGCGCGAAATGAAGGCGCTCATCAAGCGCGCAGGTGTGGAAGCCACCTTCGCTCACCTGAATGCCACTAACTCAGAAGTAGATCGAATCACGGGGGCGCAAGAGCCCTCCGGCACACCGTGGTCACCCCCGAGCGAACATGCGCCCAAGAAGAACCGGAGGTCTCCGCGACCTGGTGGCCACGCAGGTGAAGGTGGTACCGGCGCGGCAGGTCGATACAAGGCCAGGCGGAAGTCTTCGGGGAGTTCGTCCGAGTCCGGTTCTGATGCTCCACGTCGATCCAAGCCGGCAGGCGGGGGCAAGCCCGGGTCGCGGTTCTCGGGCAAGCCAGGGGGTAAGCCAGGCTCTCGCACCGGCGGTCCCTCGGGTTCCCGATCAGGGGGTAAGCCAGGTTCTCGCACCGGTGCGAAATCACCTGCCGGGGGAGCGCGAGCAGCTGGTAAGAAGCCGCGTCATGGAGCGAGTAATCGGTCATCCTGAAGTAAATTCCTTGGAAACAATGGGTTTATTCGCCCCTGGTTACGTGCTTGGGCGGTCACCGACGGCGGTGACGCACCCCGATTTGACCCTCCATGAGGGGATACCGTATAGTTCTACTTCCACGCATGAGGAACGGACGATTCAGGCCGGTCTGCTGGAAAGAACCCAAAGAATTTGGATTCAGAAGTTGGCCGCGTTGCGGATTTGACTTCCAAGTCGAAAGTCTGTAAGTTTGGAATGTTGCCCCAAAAACATCCCGAAAGGGACGTTAATGGTGCGCGCTCGTACCTTGAGAACTCAACAGTGTGTCATATGTCAATGCCAAATTTTTTACCCCGTTTGGTAGTTGAACAGCCATTGGCTGATTGACTATTCAACGGAATTCCTTTGGTTGACAAGAGCACAACAGCTCTGTCTGCCAGAATCAACAATTCATTTATGGAGAGTTTGATCCTGGCTCAGGACGAACGCTGGCGGCGTGCTTTACACATGCAAGTCGAACGGTGAAGGTGGAGCTTGCTCCGCCGGATCAGTGGCGAACGGGTGAGTAACACGTGGGCAATCTGCCCCTAACTCTGGGATAACTACTCGAAAGAGTAGCTAATACCGGATACGAAATCTGAGGACATCCTCGGATTTGGAAAGTTTTTCGGTTAGGGATGAGCCCGCGGCCTATCAGCTAGTTGGTGAGGTAGTGGCTCACCAAGGCGACGACGGGTAGCCGGCCTGAGAGGGCGACCGGCCACACTGGGACTGAGACACGGCCCAGACTCCTACGGGAGGCAGCAGTGGGGAATATTGCGCAATGGGCGAAAG
>DIUQ01000052.1 GCA_002422375.1 bacterium UBA6154 | reverse complement strand
AGATGTTGCATAGAACCATACGGTGTCAACGAATGTAACGAAAAACATGATTCCCACAGCCGCTGCAACCCACGATGTTGCGAGGAGAACCATGGGAGCTGGCCACACCCTCCTTGCCAGGGCCTGAATCCATCCAATGATCGCGGTGAGTAAGAAAGCCAGCAACAGAACCCACGTGATTATTGACTGCACTAATCCATTAAGTAGGAACTGGGATGCGGGTAGCCCAAATGCGTAGGGCAGCACAACACTGATGTAGTCAGGGATCCCGTTAAGACCGAGAGAGTTTAGGTAAATGTCTCTGACAAAGAATGGAACTCGAGATGGATCCCACGTGTTGTTGCCGGTGAAGAAAATATATGAGACGAGAGAAGGAATTATGCCTAGTGTGAAACCCAACAGTAGTAAGGCGAAGGAGCGAATTCCAGGTCTGACCATCAACACAGTGAGAGTGCCTAATGGAATGAGCAGAATAATGATGTTGGGGTGGGCAAAGAATCCCAGTCCAATTACGATTCCTGCAAATGGAGTGAGCCACTTCGATTTGTTTCGAGCTCCCTGAATAAAGAGCAATGTTCCAATGACAGTTAATAACCACGAAGTGTCGTAGTTCCCCACAAGCCACCACACGCCAACGGTGTTTCCCTCAGGACCTGAAAGTCCGTGGATGATTGCCGGCCCAACCGCAATTGCAATAAGAAATGCCCAGTGTTTCGCATGAGGAATCAACGCTAGAAAGAGTTTGGCGGTGAAAAATCCGGTGAGGAATGCGAATATAACCCGAGGAAATGTGTGAACGTAGAAGTTAGCCGGAGCAATTAGCTCCGCGAGCAGTTGAAATGGATACTCGACAGGACCAGCATGTTTCTGACCTGGGAAGGACAGAACGAGTCGCGGGTCACTGAATAGAGATTGCACCTGCAGTGCATCAGCCAGCATGTCCTGATTGGGAATAACCGTGAGCCAAGCAATGAAGGCCCATCCAAAGCAAGCCAAGCCAGCAATCAACGCAAACGTTGTTGATGAGAGCTTGCGTTGCCTTGTCACTCTGATTGCCCTCTCCGACGCCAGGTAAAGCCATAGATTACCCAAACTGAGCTCTATCGAACAGAAGGCGGAAGGATAAGATCACTTCGTGGCTCAGCTCAAAGCAAACCCCTGGTACTTGTGGGCGGCCTTCTTACTCCCTGCGGTAATTTCTTTCACGCAATCTGTTGCTCCGCTCGAACCTACCTTTAAAGCACAGAATCTCGCGGTGATATTCGGAGTTGCTGGAGCTATCGGTGTAACTGTTCTGTGGATTCCTTTTCAAACGAAGGAAATCCCGAGCAAAATGCTCCGACTAATGCTGTCATTGATTGTCCTAGCATGGGTCATTCAGACTGTTCTCAGTCTCGTGGACGGTTACGTCCCAAACCACACCACCTATTTCCTTCCCCTACTAATGATCTTGATCTACATCAAACCTCCGACCCGGGAGGGATTCCTAGCGGCTGGACTAGTACTGGGCTACTCGTTGACCGCTATTGTCGTTGTGTCACTCTTCCTCGGCGGTCATTTCGGTATACCCAATGGGTTTGAGGTATCGGACAATGGAGAGTCACGTTTTCCACTTGTGTCCCAATTGCTAGGAATTGAAACTCGTTGGGGTGGGCCCTTTGGTAGTGTCAATTATGCCACTCCAGTAGGTGGCCTTTTGGTCATGCTCAGTGTTTTCTACCGACGCTGGAACCGTTGGATATTCGTGGTAGTCGGCCTAGTGGTCCTGTTCTTGGGTCAAGCCAGAACGACATACTTCGCTCTCGCGATTGCACTACTTGTCTTGGTGCTCTGGAGCAACCGATTTGGTGCATGGCGCCTGGCGCATGTTGCCCGGTGGGTCGTGAGTGGGCTATCTGTTGTGGCTTTCACGGGCTACATTGCTGTGATCGACCCCAGTTTTAACGGCCGCACTCCCATTTGGGCTGACTATTGGATTGAGGTTCAAGAGTCGTTCCTAACGGGGATTGGATCAAGTGGCGTAGCGGAGTATGTGATCCAAGCCAGCACTATTGATCCCTCCGGCATCTACCACCTTCATGCGCACAGCGTTTATCTCGATGGGCTTACACGTTATGGATTGTTGTGGCTCCTGGTAACGCTATGCATATTTGCCGTTGCCTTCAGGCAAACGTGGGTTACTCGGACAGGGGTGGCTGGATCACGGGGCATAGCCATGGTGACATTTCTATTCCTGACGGGAAGTACTGAAACAATTTATTCATGGGCATATGTCACCATCTACGTGCTCGCTCTTGTATACGTCGTAGGGCTTACCCGTTCATCCCAATTAGCTGAATCGTCACAAGAAGTTAGCAGTCCAGTGCAGAATTGACTGCCAGCCGTCTTGCTCCAATGTGCCACCCAAATATATGGGGATTGGAATGATTACGGCGGCGATGACGAGGAATTTCCAGGTTGTCATTAATTCATTGAGAGCGACGAAATGTGAAACATATACTACAAAAACAAAAATTGGTGCGAACAACGCTAGGGCCGAAATCCTTGTCTGGTCTAGAGCCGTTAATGACAATAAAATTGGAATGAGAATTCCAAGTAGGATGAGCACTTTGGTTGCCGGGAGTTTGAGCCACTGGGGGCGCAGGAGGACGAGCCATCCCACACCTAGTGCGGAAAAGATCAACATGGGCATGGCTGCGATGGTGTTGTTTATATAAAAACTGAATGGGTAGCCGCGAAAGAGTTCCCACCTGCTGGTGGCTCCACCCCAGAAATTGATGAGTGCTGCGTTAAGCAGAAAACCAACGAGTAGACCTGCAACACCTGTGAGAAGGGGTTTGATTCGGTCGTTTGCAGTGCTCTCTGAGGGCGTTGCCCACAGAATGACCGCGACAGATGCGAGGGAGATTATGCCCAAAGTGGAGTGATTGAATCCGGTGAGCGCCCAGCCGGCGAGTGAAATGACACGTTGGCGGAAACCCAATGCCAAAGTGAGTCCAATCACGGTCATGGGGTCGTAAGACCCGATCCAGGTGAGCAGGAGGGGAAGAAGGGCGCCACCAGCCATGAATATGAAAAGGATGCGGGCTTTCTCCTTCGAATGAGCAATTCGAGGGGAAAGGAATGGAAGCACCAGAGCGAAAAAGGCAAGAAGCACACTGCCCGACACGAATACAAACTGATTGCTCCCTGGGATTACTCCCAATACAAGGGCAGATGTTGCGCTGCTCAGGATGTAGTCCTGGTCGCCGGCGAGCACGGGGGAGACATGAGGGTCAGAGAGATTTTGGGCAATGGCAAACATGTTGGGCCAACCTGGCCAGATATCGATCCCATACTTCACAACACCAATGAAGGCCACGAGCAAACCAAGTAGTGCCGAATAGATGCGAGGTGACTTGTTGATCCGTTCTTTAATCACGGTTGGTGCTCCAACTCTCGCGAATCCAGCCTAGGTAACGCAATGAGGTGAAAGCCGTAAGGAACGGGATGGCCGTTAATTTGTCGACGATCGATTGATCAGAAGCAAGTGGTTCCACCAAATCGGATTTCACCGGGTGGAGGACAGAAGTGAGCGATCGGTTGAACCCCCAGCCACGTGATGCACGCCCGTGAGTGAAAACCTCGTGATCGGATTCACCATACATAAAAGCTCGGATCTCTACTTCTTTCCACGAGACCTTGCCCACTTCGAGACAGACGGCCTCTGAAATACCGAATCGAGCACCAAATTCTGCTGTCCACCGCTCACACAGTTCCGAATCGTCAGAAAAGCGACGAGAAGAGTCGTAGGGGTGAGCTCTGAGGAGGTCGCCAATAAAAAGGGTTGGCGTTCCAATCACTGAACGTTCGCCGGGCGGAAACTTTCCACTGCGCCACACGTTGAGGCCGCGGGCAACATATGAATCTCCCAAGACGCGAGTTTGAGCACTTACTCCGTGAAAGTTCCCGGTGGTGAGGTAGTCGATCATGGTGTTCAGCGCACCGGGCGGAAGTATGTTGTCCGATCCCATATTCAGAATTAGTGCACCAGAGGACTGGGCAATTCCCACATTGCGTGCCATGCCGAGCCCCAAACCTGGATCAGAAAGCACCATGTCTGCCAGCTCGCGAGCCACTTCGAGGGTTCCGTCCGTGGAGTGGGCATCCACCACAATTAACTCGCCAACACCTGACGCGCGAAGTGACTCCAAACACTGTCGAATGCCACTGATCGAGTTCATGGTGCAGACAACGGCAGAAACACTCTTCGGTGTCAGTTCCTCCATGGCTCTAGAGACCTAGCAAAGCAGCTTGACGCCGGAAATCTGGAACCTGCTCTCGAACTTCTTCGAACGTTCCTCGGGAGACGAGTTCACCATTTCTAAAGAACGCGATTTGGTCAGCCAGTCGTACAGTCGCCAATCGATGCGCAACGGTGATGGTGGTGACATGTCCTTCTAATTCGCGCAATGTGTCCGTGATTGCCTGCTCTGTTTCGGAATCCAGTGAACTCGTGGCCTCGTCCAAAATCAGCAACTTAGGGCGGGTAAACAAGGCTCGGGCAATGCCAAGCCGTTGACGTTGCCCGCCACTGAGTCGGAATCCCCGCTCGCCGATTTTTGTGTCGAGGCCCTCTCGGGACACGCGAAGGAATTCTGCCAGGTGAGCACGTTCCAGGGCTTCCCATACGAGATCGTCATTTACAAACTCACGGGGAAGACCCAGTGCAACATTGTCGCGTACTGTGCCCTCGACAAGGGCGACTGCTTGCGGTACATAGGTCACCGCACCGGGCCAACGGTCAATCGCTTCGCGTGGCGAAACCCCACTAATGGTCACGGAACCAAGGTCAGGATCTAACACCCCCAAAATAATGTCCGACAGAGTTGACTTCCCTGCGCCGGTAGAACCAACGAGGGCAGTAGATGTTCCCTGGGGGATCTGCAGGCTGACATTTCTCAATGCCGGCTCTGTTGCATCAGGGTAAGTGAGTGAGACCGAATCAACGACAACTGATGCATGGAAATCAGGAAAGCCGCCGGCGAGTTTCTCATTGATCTCGCGTGCCGTGATGCGCTGCGCACGCGGTATTGAAATCCGGGGGTTCTGTTGCAGAAAGTCAAACATGAAGAAGGTCGGTTGCGCTTGAATACTGGCGTTCTTGATCGTGATGCCGGCACCTTGAAGGCGAAGCAGGGCGGGTATTACTCGGGAGCCAGCCGCCAGAAAGAGGCCGACGGTGGCAGCGGCAGCAGCCCAATCCTTGGTGAGAAACTGAACCACGCCCAATAGGAGAACACCGAAGTAAAGTGAGGATTCCAGAACGTATTTGGGAATTTCCAGAATAAATGTGTTGGACGCACTTGCCCCTGCATATTTCCCCACGAGAGTGGAATAGCGATCAATATAGAGATCACGCCGATTCAGAACCATGGTCTCTCGATAGGTGCTAAGAGCATCTGACACCGCCGTCAGGGTGTCAATGGACGTGTCCGTGACTATCTGTGCGTTTCGCGCTGACCAGCGACTGAGAACTCGATGGAGAAAAAAAATGATGGATCCGAAAAAAACTGCACTAACAAGGGTCAAGACTGGATCATAAATAAGGAGCGAAATGCCAATAATAGAAAATAGAAAAACCTCAGACACGATTGTTATGGCTGATCCAAGGAGGGACACAGTTGCCGCAGCAACGCCGTTGCCCAGGGCATAAATTGCCTCGGAAGTGGTCCACCGTTGGACTTGACTGAGTGGGCGACTGAGGAAATCACTGGCAAGTCGCACGGACAGGTCGGCTTGGCGGTTGGCCAGGAAGCGAGTAATTCGTTTGGTCATGAGGGCTGACAAGAATGTCTTGAGTACCAAGATAAGAACGGCCGCGAGCGCAATCCCCACGCTGAGCTGGGACACCGTGGCGTTGCCCAGACCCACGGCATCAATGGCACTTGTCAGCCAACTGGGTAATTGGTTGACCCCGATGCCTGACACCGCGACGGCAGCGAGCAGACCTACGAGCAGAATTCCCACTAAATCTAGGAGCCCGAGAGACACCTGAATCCCGGTAGCAAAGAAGAGCAGGCGACGCTTGCCGGGATTTAGCAGTGAAATTGACTTGCGGACCGACCACAGGATGCTGGGTCGATCAAAATCCACGACATTGAGCCCGCTATGAGCGTTGGCCGGCTCCTCGGTCGAAATATTGCTAACTGAGGATTGGTCGCCGGGCGAATCCTCTTGAGGCATGCCGCTAGCCTACTTTCATGACAGCGCCAGAGGTATTCATTGGTCTGGTCAGCCATACAAAGTCCCGCTTTGCCTTTAATCAGGGTGAGCGCGGCCCAGCCAAGGCCCTAGGGCAAGAACTCCACAACCGTGGAGTGACTGTTGAGGTGCGGATCAACACACATAACCGGCTAGATACCGCCTCGTTCCCACTTACGCCACGCATGAGTGTGGACTCAGTTGCCGGTGAGTTGACGTTAGAGCGGCGTTGGCACGCATTTCTCGGCGGCAAAAAGTCGGCCCGATTTACCGCCCGCATGGCGGTGCGGCGGGCGAAGCTAGCTCTAGATCGGCTCCAAGGCGGCAATACCGCGGTCGTTGAGCGACTGCTCAACATTGAGTACTCGCATGTGGATCTCATGAAGGCGGGCGTGGAGTCGGGCGCAGCGTGGATCCTCATTCTTGAAGACGATGCTGGAGCGCGAGATATGGCCGCGCTCGCGGACCTTATTGAGTATCTCGTTCGAACCAATGTGCCACCACAGCTGGTGAGCTTGTCGGAGTCATTCACCCTCGACGAATTAGGCATTGCCCACTTACTTCACCCTCACGGCCCCCAGGACATGCATCTGTTCCGCAGCGACCGACCCGTCACCAACACTGTGTGCGCAATCGCCTACCGTCGCGATTTTCTCGAGAAACTTGTTGTGGAACTCGAAGCGCTGCCCGTTGAACCAATAGTCCCGATCGACTGGAGAGTAAATGAAGCTCTCATGTCGCTGTGGGATCGTGGGGTGATTGGAGCCGGAGACTGCTGGCTCACTGATCCAGCGCCCATTGTGCAACTTTCCATGCATGATCTTTCAAGTCAAGATCACCAGTGAATCACCTGCCATAATGCTCAGGTGGAGTCCTTAGAGCGAGTGGTTAATGGAGTAGCCCGCAAATTTGGACTCCAGGTCTCCCGAGTCAATCCGCGGGAGCTGCGGTTACCGGTCGAGTCGACACCTCGTGACCGCGAAGTGATCACCTCCCTCGCTCCGTACACCATGACCTCTCCGGAGCGCCTGTGGTCATTACTCGGAGCCGTGCGCCATGTGATTGACGCCGGTGTTGACGGTGACTTTGTTGAGTGTGGGGTCTGGCGTGGTGGCAGCGTCATGGCCATGGCATCTGAACTGCAGTCACTGGGAGTGAATGATCGAAGGATTTGGCTCTATGACACGTTCGCGGGCATGACCGCGCCCACTCAGGAAGATGTGGAGGCAGGGACCGGAACATTGGCCGACTCCATGCTGGCTACCACCCCGGTCGAGGATGGAAACAATGTGTGGTGCGTTGCCGGTTTGGCAGATGTTGAGGCGAATGTTCGTGGAACCGGATATCCCTTTGACAGATTCACCTTTGTCGAAGGAGACGTTGCGCAGACTCTCCGAGAGCGAGTTCCAGAGAAAATTAGCTTGCTCCGACTCGACACGGACTGGTATGAGTCCACCAAAGTGGAACTGGAGGTGCTCTACCCCCGACTGAGTATCGGCGGGGTCATGATCTTGGACGACTACGGACATTGGCAGGGTGCTCGTAAGGCAGTGGACGAGTATTTCACCGGTGTGGGTCACCGCCCTTATATGCATCCAATTGACTACTCAGGACGCGTCATGATCAAGACCGCTGCGCATGACAGCTGATACTGCGCCCTGGCTGAGTGTCGTTACCGTGGTGCGTAATGACGAGGTGGGGTTTACCGCTACCGCTGAATCCATGGCACAGCAAAATCTCACAGGGGTTGAGTACATTGTTATTGATAGTTCGGATTCGCGCGAAGAAGTTCCCGCCGTCCTTCGCCGCCTTCCTGAACTAGATGCTCAGTATCAGTGGCTCCCCGCCCAGGGAATCTATCCGGCAATGAATGCCGGACTCGACAACGCACGAGGTACCTATATTCTTTTCGCCAATTCTGGGGATCACTTTCATGAGCACTCCACGTTGGAACGGCTACATGAAATCCTGGATAGGGAGTCACCGCTTTGGCTTGTTGGTCGGGTGTGTGTGGTGGATGAATTGGGCACGGAAGCCATGACGGGAAAACTGGACTTTCACCGGGAGCGTGCCCACCATTTCGCGCGAGGCGTGTTCCCACCCCACCAGGCCACCGTGGTGCGCACACAAACACTGCGGGAGTTGCAAGGGTTCTCTACGGAGTACGTGATTTCCGCGGATTATCACGCCGCATTGAGACTAGGCGAAATATCCATACCACTGGTGACGGACCAGGTGATCATGTCATTTCATGAAGGTGGTACTTCCACACACGCATGGCAGGAGTCCTTTATGGAATTTCACCGGGCTCGGCGGAACGTCTATTCGTTGCGTGGTTGGGCGGGAATCCGGGAGCGGTGGAATACACTCTGGCACTTTGGGAAAGTGTGGGTGTACAAACAATTGGTACAGCGGATGGGTAAGTAGCACAAAGGGGGAGGATTAGCCGTGAGCGTTACGGCGTCGGTTGCCGGAGCGGATTTGGTAATTGTTGGTTCCGGTTTCTTTGGACTGACCATTGCTGAGCAAGTGGCAAGCACCTTGGGTAAGAAGGTGGTGGTGCTAGAGAAACGACCTCATATCGGCGGCAACGCATACACCTATGTTGACTCCGAGACAGGTGTTGAAGTACACAAGTACGGTTCCCATATCTTTCATACGTCAAACTCACGCGTTTGGGAGTATGTCAACAGATTTACATCGTTTAATTCGTATCAGCATCGAGTATTTACCTTGCACAACAATGAGGTTTTTCCAATGCCGATCAACTTGGGGACCTTGTGTCAATTTTTTGGCAGAGCACTAACGCCGACAGAGGGTGCGCAATTGCTCGCTTCCTACATTTCAGGTGAATCGGATATTGACACCAATAATCTTGAAGGAAAAGCAATTTCCCTCATTGGCAGGCCTTTGTACGAGGCATTTATTCGCGGATACACACTGAAGCAGTGGCAGTTAGATCCTCGCGATTTACCTGGAGAAATCATTACCCGCCTTCCCGTCCGAATGAATTTTGATAACCGATACTTCAATGACACTTGGGAAGGCATTCCCCTCCAGGGGTATACCCCGTGGATAGAGAACATGGCATCCACGCCGGGGGTGTCAATTGAGTTGAATGTCGACTTCTTTGATGTACGGCAGGAGATTCCGCAGACAACACCCGTGGTGTACACCGGACCAATTGATAGATACTTTGATTATGTTGAAGGGGAGTTAGGCTGGCGCACCTTGGACTTTGAACTTGAAGTCCACGCAGTGCGGGATTATCAAGGCACGTCTGTCATGAACTACGCGGATCTTGATGTGCCGTTCACGCGCATACATGAATTCTCCCATTTTCACCCGGAACGGAAAAGGGAGCTCGAAAACACCATCATTATGAGGGAGTTCAGCCGGGCGGCGTCTGTGAATGACGAGCCCTATTACCCCATTAATTCAGGGGCAGACCGCGAGAAGCTCTTGAAGTATCGTGAACTTGCTGCCAGGGAGAACAACGTGGTCTTTGGTGGCCGCCTGGGGACATACCAGTACCTCGACATGCATATGGCGATTGCCAGTGCGCTGTCTGTATTTGAGAGTCAGGTCAGACCACTACTGGAGAAGTAGTGGCACCCAGTTGTCAATCTCTGATTCGAATCGGGAGCGGTCGGTCAACACCCATTCCCGGTAACCCTGTTGGTCCACTTGGGCTCCCTGTCGATCGGACACAACCTGGGCAAGAACGGGAGTGAAGTGAGTGGCCCAATCCTCCGTAAGTGGAATTCGGTAGAGATCCGGCAGTGGAAAATCCTTGACGTTGGTGCCCGCGCCTCTTTCGAGTAACACGACGGGTGTCCCCAACCTGCCCGCTTCACGGGGAAGGCGATCCCGACCGGGCAAGTGTCCTAACTCAATGTAGGCAGCTGACTCCGCCAGAATTTCACAGACTTCTGAGTAATTCATGCCGGAAATCGGCACAAACTCCAACTCGGGAAGGGCTCGTTCCAACTGGCCAATGAGTGAATATCCCCGCGACCCGTTGTAGGTCACAAGGTTTCTGCGAACTGCACCAGATGACATGGGTGGAAGATCACGTAGATAGTCACTGACGAGAGTCGCGGGCTGCCCTAGTTGGGACTCACAAAAATCAACCGCGTAATAAGACTGCGCCAGGTGTTGGATGTTCCGAGAGAGTAAGGACTGTGAATAACTCAGTGACACCATTTCTGTGACAAAAGCGCGAAGTTGTGCAAGAACTGAATCCTGAACTTTTCCTCTACCTACTGCTTCTTTCCACATTCCTTGGACACGGGAACGCTTGTCCTGACCGGAGTAATACCGCGCCCTTTGGTCCGGAGCATTATTTACACTCAACCACCACAACCAGGTGTGACTCGGATTGGTGACTCGAATCTCCTTCCAAGACTCCAGCGGGCTCACCTCGGTGACGACCAAACGGTGATCACGTGTTCGTGGAATAGCATCAACAACTTCGAAGTCGTAAATGTTGTAGTCGGAGTGTGCCTGTTTCCCTCGCGAACCGCGCATGGGCACAATGAAAGTAGGAATATCGCGGGATCGAAGTGAGTGGACGAGTTGATGCACCGCCTCCGGCCCCCCGGTTCGAGGGCCGAGTACGGAACTGACGTACACCTCAGTCACGGGAATCCTTAGGCGGCTGAGCCTGTGAAGTGACCCGGTGAGCTGCGGCACGAATAGCTAGCCGGACTGGGATATCCCACACGCGACTGACCGGTCGGAGAACTGCTGGTAGTGACTGGCGCTTGGCCCGCTCCGATTCAGCGAGATTTGTGGAGCGATCATCTACGGTGAGTGAATCGGGATGCCAACGGAAGTTGGAAACAATCTTGTCCACGGACTTGAGGTGTCCGACCTTTTTGAGTCGGAGCAAAAGATCAAGGTCAAAGGCCAGGTTAAAGGAAGGGTCCACACCACCCACGTGCGTCCATGCCGAGGTTCGGACCAACATTCCGGGCTGGGGAATCAGATCGGGTCCCCACGACAGGATCATGGGGGCGAGTTTTCCCGCTTTGCTCACCCACAGTTGGGTTCCCTCAGCATCCACATAGCGGCAGTGGCCAAAAGCGACAACCGCCCGGGGGTCGGAATCCAGGGCGGAGATGACTGCTGGCAGGGAGTCAGGCTCGAGGTAATCGTCGTCATTGAGCCAATTGATGTAGTCGTGGTGGGCTTGGAGGGCGCTGGCACCGAGGTTGATGGCCGCGGGGAGTGAACCGGGGTCAGGGAGGACGGCAATACCGAATTCCGCCGACAGAGCGGTGATTTCGGGGTTTCCCATGGGGGCGACCATCACCATGTCGACCGGCACGGGCTGGGCCGTGATGGACTCGATTGTCTGCCGGAGGTAGGTCGGCCGCTGCCCCAACGTGGCGATCACGATCAGGACTCGTGCCGGGATCTCGGGGTTCATGGTGTGGCTAGTCTAGGCGAGTGAATTCTCCCCAGGCGTTGCTCACAGAGGGCGAGTTCATGCATGCGCTGGCTGCGCGACTCTGGCCATTCCCTCGAAGCCTGACGGGTAACGGGGTTCGCGACACGCTAGCGGTGCTCGGTGAGTATCTACCTGGACTCACTGTGCACGAGGTTCCCTCCGGCACCACCGTCCTGGACTGGGTCGTGCCAGATGAATGGAATATCACCGAGGCGTACCTGGTTGGACCGAATGGTGAGCGCGTGATTGATTTCGCGGACAGCAATGTGCATGTGGTCAGTTACTCCGAACCCGTCGATCAAGAGTTTTCGCTCGAGGATTTAAAAGAACACCTGCACTCGGATCCGGAATTGCCGGATGCGATCCCTTATGTCACCAGCTACTACAACCGTACCTGGGGTTTCTGTCTCACCCAGAAGCAACGTGATGCGCTGTCCCCGGGTACCTACCGCGCCGTCATTCGGTCCACACTCGAACCTGGTTCGCTGACGTATGGCGAACTGGTAATCCCTGGTGAGACAGATGCTGAAGTATTTATTTCCACCTACGTGTGTCACCCATCACTGGCAAACAACGAACTCTCCGGGCCGGTGGTGTCTGTGGCTATTGCCAGGTGGCTCATGTCATTAGAGTCTCGAAAGTTCACTTACCGGTTTGTTTTCATTCCTGAAACTATTGGAGCAGTGACATATATTGATCGACACCTTGATCACCTGCGTGAGCATGTGGTCGCCGGATTCAACCTCACGTGCATTGGGGACGAGGGTGATTACTCCTACCTCGCCTCCCGTCACGGCAACACACCCATGGATCGAATAGCGCGGCGAGTGGTGAGTGCCACACCCCAACCAGTTATCTACTCCTATCTCGACCGGGGAAGCGACGAGCGCCAGTACTGTGCGCCCGGGGTTGACCTACCGTTGGTGTCCTTGATGCGAACAAAATACGGTGAATACCGGGAGTACCACACATCTCTAGATGATTTGGACTTTGTCACTCCGGCGGGTCTGCAGGGTGGTTTCGAATTGGTGCGCGACTGTATTGCGCAACTGGAGTCCTCTGTCTACGTGCAAACTGTGGTCAAAGGTGAGCCGCAGTTGGGCAAGCGAGGGTTGTATCACACCATGCATGCGCGCACCGTTGCTGACGAAGTACTTCTACGCACGCACATTCTGGCGTACTCCGACGGATCCCACTCGGTGACCGATATTGCTGAGCTCACCGGCCGGCCGCAGGAGCAGATTGACATTCTCGTGTCAGAATTACTCGATCACGGGCTGGTTGAGCAGGTTAATCCCCGAGTCATTCGGGACTAGAAGGGACATACATGTCGGTTGCATCCCACTACGACGGCAGCGCCTCCAGTTACGCCGATCAATATGACCAAGACAAGATCTGGACTAATGAGGAATACCCCGCCAACTACTTCCGGTTGAGGTTGGTGCGTCGCATCTTGGCAGACGCCGGTGTCCAGTCGGTTTATGAACATGGTGTGGGAGATGCAACGCCACTTGTCACCATTGCGGGGGACGGATTGCGGGTGGCAGGGAATGACGTCTCCCCAGAAATGGTGAAGTTTGCACGCGCGAATATGGTGAAACACAACCTTGACCCAGAACTGATCAACCTCCTGGACGTTCAGGATTCTGGTGCCCTGGCACGCGAACGCGAACGAGCGGGTGATTTTGACGCTGTGATGGCACTCGGCGTGATCCCTCATGTGAAGGACGACCACGCTTTTGTCGCGTCCATGGACATGTTTCTCAACCCCGGTGGCCGCTTGTTACTGCAATTTCGAAACTCCCTATTCTCCATGTTCACTTTTAACCGACTCACCCAAGAGTTCATCATGGACGAGTTAATCCCTGACGTACCCGAGGCGGTGCGTCAAGTTGTGAAAGCGGATCTGGATCAACGACTAGCGGTGGACAAACCACCACTGCGTACCCGACCAACCGGTGACGGTTATGACGAAATTCTTTCGCGGTTTCACAATCCGTTTGAACTTTCGGAATTGGTGAAATCCTTCGGATACTCGGATTTGTCATTCCACTGGTACAACTATCACCCGGCGTATCCCATGATTGCCAGCAATATTGACCCCACGATCTATCGCCAGGCTCAGATGGACCTGGAAGGCGACAAGTCGTGGCGCGGGATGTTCCTCTGCTCAGCGGGCCTCATTGAAGCAGTGAAAGGCTGACGCTTGTGCTCCCATTCGCCTTTCTCCTGAAGTCCTACGCAGGAGACGTCGAGTATGCAGAGCGCCTATTGCAGTCCTTCTCCCGATTCAATATTGACCTGATCGAATTATTCATTGTGGTACCGGATGCAGACCTTGCGCTGTTTGACCCGATTATGGTGCCCCATTGCACTGTGATCCCGGAAAGCCGATTCTCGCGACACCTTGTGGATCATGAGGTTCATGGAATTCGCCCGGGGTATATCAACCAGGAAATAATCAAATTAGCTTTCTGGGAACTCGAACTCGCCGAGAACTATTTCTGTGTTGATTCGGACGCCGAATTCGTTCGAGACTTTAGAGTGACAGACTTTATGTTTGACGCCGAGACTCCGTACTCCGTTTTGGTCCAAGATCTGGAATTGGCGGTTGATCCTGAGTATTACGAGCAGTATTGGACAACTCGGGAACACGAGATTGCGGTCATTGCGGAAACCGTTGGTATAGACACCCGGGTGCTGCTCACCTGTCACGGCCACACGGTTTTCTCACGCAAGGTTCTCCAGTCTTTTGTGTCCGACTTTCTCGTTCCCCGGAACTGGGACTACGTAGATGCCCTGGAACTGTCACCTTATGAATTCACCTGGTACAACATGTGGTTGCAAAAATCCCAGGTCATTGCAGTGCATCCTCGGGAACCCTGGATCAAGGTTTTCCACTCCGAGTCACAGCACTTGGAATACTTGATGCGCAATGTAAGCGTCTCTGACATTGCCCGTGGATACCTCGGTGTAGTGGTGAACTCCAACTATTCCCGGGGAATGGGCGAAATTTCCGCCTCTGACTCCAAAGTGACAAACTTGGCACAGATGGTGAACTACTCGGAGATAGGCGCTGTCTTACGCGAAAAAATGAGTCGCAGCATTCGCCGTGTAACACGCCGCTAACGGTTAGCTAGCGATCAGCGTTGCGGTTTGAAGCCCTGAGCGTAGAGGGATTCGTAATCTCGTTCGGGTTTGTCGACCAAAGGATCCATGTCCCTGGTTGAAACGTCTGATAGACCAGCAGAGTTAAGGATATGTAACAGATTCTCCTGGTCAAACATGTACTTATGTTCGCCACCCATGTAGGCCACGTAATTGATCGCGTCAATCGCGGTGGTGCCATTAAAGGCAGGTTCCCAGCCATAAAACTCTGAAGGAACGTCTCGGGTGCCCATGTACCCCTCTATGTAAATGCGAGCATTGGGAACACATATAGAGAAGCGTCCACCGGGCTTGAGAACTCGGAGTGACTCCCGGAGTAAACCTTGGCCTTCCTGATAGGTGAGGTGCTCAAAAAGGTGGGAGGAGTAAATCTGATCAACACTCTCCGAGGGGAAAGGAATACCCAGACGCAAGTCCCAGTACAAATCACACTGGTCAGTGAAGTCCAGACTTGTCCAACCATTCTTACCCGAATCAGCGCCACCCAGATCCAGTTTTATTTCGCGGCCAGAGTTAATGAGTGCCTGAATTCGTGACTTAGTGGGTCGCATTTTCCACTTGCTGAGGGTGAATTCGTAGACATCCGTTGAAAACGGGACGCTCTTGCGAATTCGTTCACGCATTGAACTCATGAAACTCCCCACTGCGACCGAAGTAAATTCCGTTTCCGAATCCTAGCTTTCAGATGGCTGAGGTTTCGGACAAGTTGACTTGAGTCGTTTAACGTTTTCCCATCAATCATGAGCGTTTCCTCAGCGGGCCGTTGCACATATGTGTAATTGAACCCACGTCGCATCATCATCAGGCCAAAGGACACAGCACCGCCCCAATAGCCGGCACGTGGAGTTGCCAGTGCCTGAGACAATTCAGTCGGAGTGGACACACCCATGGCCGCACCGAGTTTGTCATAGGCGCTAGGGCCCATCACGATCACCGGCTTATGGGCAAAGGCCGCTTCCACTCCCGTGGTAGAACCGTAGGTAGCAATAATGTCGCCCTGTCGCATCAGCGTGTATGAATCGATATCTGCATAAGGGTCAAGGTGAATATCCGGTTGGATAGTGTCAATCGCAGCCATCCATTCCGCCATGTCTTCCTTGGGTTTCATCCGCTTATGTGGGTGGGACCGGACAACGAGAAAATAGTTGAGGCGCCGACATTCCTCTGCGAGTAGTCGAAGTGCATTTTCCTGCCCACCAAAATAGGAATCCCAGTCCAAATCCAGCTCGGCAATTTCATCTCCTGACGAACTAAAGTAGATTACGGTGGTTCGATCAGAAGGCAAGTCAATGGATTTACCAATTTCCTGTGCCTCAACAAACAACGTGTTCAAAGGATCGCGGTGCTGGGTGCGTTGAACAAACCACGTGCTACCCAACTCGTCACGCTCGGCGGGATCCCAGGAGTCGTACATGCGCAACATGCGAGTCTGTAGAGCCGCCCAGTCGTGGGTCTCGTCAATTGTCAGATCAAAGTCGGTATCTAATCCACCCAAGTCGTAACTCAGGATTGGCAGGCCTCTGGACAGAGCGGCAGCTGCCGCGGCTCGATCATGGAGGAAACGACCGTTGTACACAGCAATAGCGGTAATCCCGTGGCGGTCAATGGCTTGCAGAGTTTGATCGTAAACATATGCGAACGAACGAGCTGCATTCTTGACCCACTTGCGCGGCCAGTGAAATGCATCGGTGAGCGGTGTTTCCGTGGTCGGGTGCACTTGCAGGATCGCGCGACCTAGATCCGCATCGCGGTACCGCATCTGACGAATATTTGTTCTGTTCAAAATGTCGGGGATATGTAAATCGCCCTGAGGTCTCCACCGGCGAAGTGGTGGTGCCAGAAAGTTCTGGTGCGGAACGCCGCGTGCGATCAACGCTTGCGCGATTCCTTGCTCACGGCTGGGTCGTCGAAGCAAGGTGGCAATAAAAGGCGAGGTTGCCCAGGCGACGTCAAGCATGGGTGTTTTATTTGCCCAGAAAGCGAGGTAAACCTCGGTACCCATTTCCTGCAGTACGAGAGCAGTATCAGCGAGAGCCCCTTGGGCGAAAATCCAGTGATTGAAATTAGTTAGAAGCACCTTCTCACGCTGGGCAGGTGTCAGAACGTTGGTGAGGTATCCCTCAAGGGAGTCGTGCTCAGCACGAACGGTTTGCTCCGGCATGGTGGAGACAAGGCTACTTCAGGGTTTGGCGGTAGACCTCTGCAGTCTCAGTAGCGCACCGCTCCCACGAGAATGTTGCAGCTTGTTCGATACCACGCTGCGACATCTGGGCCCTTTGCTGTGGATCGCGAGCGAGCTCGCGCATGACCTGCGCAAGTTCCTCATGATCACCCGGAGTGAAGTACACCGCAGCGCTACCACCGACCTCGGGGAGGGATGTCGCATTGGCCAAAATAGTTGGTGTCCCACACGCCATGGACTCCAATGCCGGCAAGCCAAAACCTTCAAATCGCGACGGGAAAACAGTAAACAAGGCGTTGCCGTAGGCAGATGCCATTTCAGCGTCCGGTAAAACCCGGTGCTGGGTTTTTGAATAGATGCCGAGAGATCGAAGTATTGAAGTCTCCTGGGTGCTGAACTGGTTACCACCAATAAAGAGCAAGGTGGTCTCAGGGAACTCGTGGGTGAATTGAGCGAATGCCTTGAATAGAACGGAAGCATCCTTGTATTGTCCGCGGTTTCCCACGAAAAGGATGTACTCCGTGGGTAAATCACTCCAGCGCGGAACGCCGGGGGTGAAAATTGGATCAACACCGTGATGCACCACGCTGATAGGCGCCTCAATGTGTGGATATAGTCTCAGTAGATCACCACGCGTGGCCGCGGATACACAAATAATGTGATCTGCCTCCCGAATGTACTTCCCTTTCATGGTGAGCAAATCCAAACGCCGACGAGTCTTGGGAAGCATTTCAGGAATCATGTCGTGGATAGTTACAACACGTTTGGAACCCGGGTACCCCATCAGTCCGTGCGGTAAATAGAAAGTGTTGTGCACAATGTCCGCGTCAATTCGGGTGTTCCTGCGAACAAGGTACTTGGCGAGGGCGCGATACTTACCCTTGGCTTGGTGGACATGGAGTCTTTGGGACAAGAATTCGTCCTCAAGAACATAGCGGTTAATGATCGGGGAATCCATGGGAAGAACCTCCACCCCCCATTCGGGGTGTCGTTCAAACTGTCGAGCCAGCTCAAAAAACAAACGCGAAATGCCGCCGTACTCCTGAATCGTGAAAATTTGTTCGTCGAGGGCGACTCGCATCCGTTCATTCTAGTGTTGTCCGGGCAATCCCAGCCTTTAGACTTGCAACCCCATGAGCCCAGACTCCATGTCACTACTCACTGATGTAGTGATTGTGCCGCGCAGCGGCTATACCAATCGCCTTCAGTCGATAGCGAGTGCTGCATTGCTCGCCCGAGCCTATGGCGCAACGCTTCACGTGTGTTGGGAAAGTCAGCCTGTGGCACCGGCACCACCGGTCGCGATCTTTGATAGTGGTTTCGTCGAGCGCACTTTCATGAGCCCGGAGACATTTCTTGACTCCTTTGGAATTGAACCGTCGAGCGTTCCCCCGTATCTCACTGTCAATCCGGGATTAATATCTCTGGCCGGATTGGATCGGGGTGAACAGGTATTTATGCCCGAACTTGTAGCTGCGTTAGCGGAACTGGATCAGCCCACCACCGTCATGATTTCGGCGGGAGGCAACTACTCCGTGGAATCACCCGGCATTGCACTTGATCAGCGCGGGCAGTGGTATCGGGAATGTGCATTCGCGGAACCGATCATGCTGGCCTCCCAGTCCCTGATAGAGACCAAATCTCCATACGTTGGCGTGCATTTGCGGTACACAGATCGTTCTCACGAAACGCCACTCGCTCGTGACGTGCTCGCAGCAATTACCAAGCAAGTGGAAATAACAGATTTGACATCTATCTTTATTGCAAGTGACACCGTGCAGCATCGAGACAAATGGGTTGCCATTCTGAACAAAGAGGGTCTGCATCCGTGGACAGCGCAGATCGCAACCCTCGATAGATCGCAGCAATCCGCAGGCACGGAAGCCATGATTGACTGGCGGATTCTGGGAAATGCGCACACCTCGGTCTACTTCGCTGCATCTTCTTTTGGCCAGGAAGCCGCGGTCATGGCTGGGTCGACAAGCACCAGTATCGCGCTGCCGGGTCACCCACTACAACGTTTGCGCGCCCGAGCGAATAATGTGATGAATGCTGCCATTCACTACCCCCGTAACCATTGGTTTCGGTAGTGAGGTTATTCGATAGTGCGGTTAAGGGAGAAACCCTTGCTGAATTGTGTCTCCCTGTAACCTGACTGATTCGCTGATAATCGGCGTACACAGTGGAAAGTTTTCCCAACATTGATCAGATTCCAGTGGCACCAATATTTCTAGGCCACTGGATAACACTGTGGGTTGCACTGGGACGGCAACAACAGGTGTTGCTTGGTAGGTCACGGCGACAGAACCCATTTCCCACTGTGCCGGTTGTGGACGCATGAGGGGCGCTAACCGAAACACACCCGAATAAGCGATTACGCCTAGCAGTCCAACGGTCAACAGACCCACGGCTATGGGTGGAATCCAATTCTTGTTATTTGTTCTCTGGCCCTGTTGCGCCATTAAATAGATGCCGAAACTCACAGGGATAATCAGCAGGCTGAATACCGGTCCCCACCCGAAACGAAAAGACGGTGGCGAGAAGAGGAACCATGCGACAGATGCAAGAGCTGAGGGGAAAACGGCCAGAGCGAGTGCACGCCAGCGGATCGTGGTGTGCGACCTGCGGTTCACAATAAATACCGTGATCAGGACACCTACAAGTGCAAAGAGCAGGTAGGTCTCCCACTGACTTGGGAGGCGACTCACCCACGCGCCGACCCAGGAGTAGCCATCAACTGAACCCCAGATATCTGCAGGGTTTCGCGCATTGCCCAAGGTTGCTGTTCGATTCCACACCGGGTCAGTGGCTGTCCACGGCGTGGCGAAGGAAAAAAGAGAGAGCGGATACTGCAACCAGCCGCTGAGAAAATAGTCGCGAATTGATTGAACACCGAGCATGATTGCACCGAGTACCGCGGCTGCGACAAACAGTGGCGTTTGGACATTCCCTGTGGTCGGAGTTCTCCGGCGAATAAGTAGCGTAGCGATCACAAGCGTGACGCCCACGAGAAAAACTGCCATGGTCGGACGCAATGAAAATAAGATCACGGACACAATGAAACTGGTGGTCAGGTCGCGTGCGCGATTCCTAGAGCGAAAGATTCCGTCAGCAAGATAGGCAGATGCGACGAAAGTGAGCATCATGACCGGAGCATCCGAGGAGGGGCTGGTCACCCAGTAGTCGGAGAGAGCAACAAGTGGAACCAGGCCAATGAATGTTGCAATGAGCAAAATCCACGATCCACCACTCAGCCTGCGGAGTTTGCCGCGGGAACAGACCAGCCGCAGGATCAGATCAAGGACAACGAGGGTGGCAATAAACCCATTAGCGAGTCGATACCCCTCCACTCCCCACGGTCCATTACCCAGAAAGGCGGCAAAGGGGTACAGGCTGGTGTTGTACCCCAAGGGGAAGTACAGGTTGGCTAACCCGCTGATTGTCGAATAATCAGCGGCATAACGAATTGCACCGAGGTGGTACAGGCCGGAGTCGTAGTTGGTGACGGGTCCAAGGGCAGCGAATGCGAGGTAAATCACCGCACCAGCAAGGGCAACATATGTAGCGATAAATGCCCAGGTTCTCGATCCCCTGTTTCCCGATCCCTGGCGGGGAAGCGAGATGTGTGCCGGTCGAATCAACAGGAAAGCTGCCGCGAGCAGGAAGACAATTCCTATGACACCAGCAGCCCCTGCGCTGGCCAAGGGAAACCCGAGGTTGGTGAACAGGATCACGATCACGGTGAACGCTAGACCCCACCACAGTGCTACCCGGATTCCCGCGAGATCGATAGGCGTTGATCGTGTGGTTCGGGACACCAGTCGCGTGACAGCGAGACCGATAGTGATCACTGCAATCAGGCCCAGCATCCAGGTGAGGAGCACCAGGAGTGTTCCCACGATCATGTGGTGACGTTTTCCTTGAAATACGCAATAGTTGTGGCGAGGCCCTCGGTCAGCGGAATGGTTGGTTCCCACCCGAGAACGTTCTTTGCCTTGGTGATATCCGGTTGGCGTCTAATGGGATCGTCAACGGGCAATGGGAAGTATTCAATGGTTGACCGTGATTGAGTCTGTTCAATAACCATGTCAGCCAATTCACCAATGGTGAATTCACCGGGGTTGCCTAGGTTAATGGGGCCGGTGACTGAGTCGTCGCTGTTCATCATGGCAATGAGCCCGTTGATTAGGTCGCTGACGTAGCAGAAAGATCGAGTCTGTTCACCTTTGCCGTAAACGCTCAACGGAGTGTTAGTCAAAGCGCTCATGATGAAATTGGAAACAACGCGTCCGTCCTGGGGGTGCATTCGTGGTCCATAGGTGTTGAAGAGTCGAACCACTTTGATGTTCACGTTGTGTTGACGACGATAGTCAAAGAAGAGCGTTTCAGCTGCCCGCTTACCTTCGTCGTAACAAGCCCGAGGTCCAATAGGGTTGACGTTGCCCCAATACTCCTCCGTTTGTGGGTGAACAAGTGGGTCTCCGTACACCTCCGAGGTGGACGTCAACAGGATTTTGGCGCCAGTCCGCTTTGCAAGGCCCAACATATTGATAGAACCGTGAACCGCTGTCTTTGTCGTCTGCACCGGATCGCGTTGATAGTGGATCGGGCTAGCCGGACAGGCTAGGTGGTAGATCTCGTCAACCTCAACGTAGAGCGGAAAGGTGATGTCGTGTCGAATCACTTCAAAACGCGGGTTGCTGAGCAGGTGAGCAATGTTGTCCTTGGTGGAGGAGTAATAGTTGTCCACGCACAGCACGTCGTATCCATCAGCTAACAGGCGTTCACATAAATGCGAGCCAATGAAGCCGGCTCCACCGGTTACTAATGCACGACCCTTGGAAATCGACACCTACGCACTCTCCTTTGAGCTGGCTTTCCTGCGCTTAAGGTAGCGGTCACCCTGATCCAGCATGCCACGCCATGTTGCTCGGAAGTGATTCTTACGCGTCCATGAGTCAGCTTTCTTATCCACCGTGACGGTTGGGGGGAAAGTTAGGGGAAATGTCATGGGCTCAATAGGGAGAAGCTCATTGCGATCTTCGATTGTGTGCGTGGCTTCCTGATCGAAGCCGATATTCTCGATGAGGTTCACATTGCTGGTAGCGGTCAACGCATTGGTGACCATGGAGCAGTACACCAACTGACCATCCCAGGTATCCACTTCCTTTCGAGCCAGTAACTCGAATGTGCCCGCCCAATACACCGCTGCCGGCAGGTTTCCGCCCGATTTGCTCCAGAGTTTGTGCAAAGGGAGTTGTTGTCGCCAGTCATCAATATCAAGTGAATAGGTGTCCCACCGTGACTTCCACGTTGCCCACCCCCAAATATGCGGTACCTGACTGAATCGAAATGAATCCCGTGGCCTCGTTTGGAAAGGTGCCGGGACGAAATTGCACCCCGAGATAGCAAAGACACCCCGGTCTGATTCATATTGATCAAGCAATGCGGTGCAATATGGGAAGAAGCTGTGGTCAGGGATTATGTCGTCTTCTAGGATGATTCCGCGATCAACATGAGAGAAAAACCACGTGATTGCTGTGCTCACACCGAGGCCGCAACCTAAGTTATGTGGCTGAAAGTTCGTCTTCACAGTGCACGGCCAATCGATGGTGTCAACTAAATCCCGACACGCTTGAACTTTGTCAGTCTCATCCGGTTTATTCGACCGCGGACCGTCAATGGCTATATATAGGTGGGATGGAGCAACTTCTCTCAACCGGTTCATGAGCACCGCTAGGTGGTCAGGTCGGTTGAATGCAATGACCAGTACCGGTTCAGTCACCATCGGTGGAACGTTTCATGTCGGCGATTTCGTCCCTCAGCAGTGCCACTTCCTCGGCCAAGCGACGTATTCGCATTTCATGGCGACTGAGTTCGTAGCTCAACTGAACGGCCACCAAGACCAGCAACACGACGGTGACAAAGAAGAGCAAATTGACGGGTTGGGCAACGCCAATCAGATTGCTAAACCAGACCAAGGCCCCGGGAAATATGGCAAAGAACAACGCGGCGCCGGAGAAAAAGAGCCACAACACAGCGTATTTCTCCCGCAGGGCGCCTCTGCGCAGGAGGTAGAAAACAAAAAAGAAGGTAATGAATGCGGCCGCCGCAGCCAGAATATTCGCGGTCATGCTGCGTCCTCGCGAGGAGTCCTATTGCCACGGAGGCCGGTAGCAATGATTGCCAGGGATGCGCGTCCCAGATACAACGCTGACCACAAAGCATTCTTACTGGGTCTACCCACTTGACGGAAATACATGGTGACTGGACGCTCTTGAATAGTCAGCCCGTTGCGTATTGCAATGGACAGTGAACCAACTGTGTCCCCCAAGTAATCCGCTGGGTACTGCACGGCAAATAACTCGATTGCTTTAGGCCCAGCAGATCTGAATCCAGATGTGGGATCAGAAATTGTTCCTTTATTCATCCAGCTGAGTGCTTTAGACAGCATGACCATGGCCCAGCGTCGGGGACCGCCAACAAAATACATGGAGTTGGGGTGGAATCGCGTTCCAACGACAACATCAGCATCGCTGAGCCCGGCGAGCAAAGTGTCTAGGTCAGCCGGATCATGTTGCCCGTCAGCATCCACCTGAACCAGGGCTTGGTACCCCTCGCGCTGGGCAAAGAGAAAGGCAGTGCGCATGGCACCCCCGACGCCGACATTGAAGGGGAGGGAGACTACTCGGGCGCCAGCTAACTCGGCTTCCAGGGCAGTGCTGTCGGTGGATCCGTCATTTACCACCAAGATGTCCGCGTCAGGTCGGTGTTCCTTCACCGAAGCGACAACGCTGGCAATGGACCCGGACTCATTCCATGCTGGTATGGCAATCAGGGTTTTGTTTGCCGGCATGGAATCAAACGGTAGTGCATGGGGTGGCACATTGAGGGAGGCAATGCTGGAAGCACGCAACCGGCAGCCCAAAAACAAGCGCCGAGGGAATCCCTCGGACTGTTGTAGGCTTCAAGCCACGTTCATGTTCCAGCGTTTATCAATCAGGAGCTCACTTGTCACAGCGTGGGACAGCCCAGGGAGCCTCCTCCATCAGGCGACTCGTGGAGATTCCGGCTGTCCTGTTCCTTGTTGTGGTTGTGGCAATGCAGTCACTGTCCACCGAGGACATTCGCTTCTGGGACGAAACAGTTACCCTCAGCAATGGATTGAACGTCGATTCCCAGGGTTGGCCAACGTGGTCACAGGGCGCCACCTACATTGATCTGTATTGGCTGCTGGGCACATTTCTGAGCGATCCCATCACCATCTATTTCACCATGAGGGCGATATCCGCGGTGGCTCTCGTGTTGGGTGTGTGGCTAGCTACTCGTTTGCTAGCCGGTCCGGCAATTGCCTGGACCCTGGCCGCGCTGGCTGCGGCACTGCCTATTACCTATGTGTGGCCAGGTGTCGCTGGACCAGCTGCAGGACTCGTTGTCGTTGCCATCGCAGTAGCAATCCGCTGGCGCAGTCCTGTTGCCCTTGGAGTGGCGAGCGGGTTGCTCTGGTTAGCGGCTGGGAGTCGAGCCGAGTTCACGTTATCTGCAATTGCAGGTTCGCTCCTAGCTGCGATGTGGATTCTGTGGCTGCTTGCCCGTCACCGTCAGCCCGTGGGTGGATGGTTGTGGTCAGTAATCTCGACCATTACCGGCGCGATCGTCGTTCCGATCCTCCTCTTTCTCCGTCACGGGTCTCCCTTGGAAGGCTGGAATCGAAGTTTTGCCGCATTCGGTCAACATTATGAGCTTCGTTTTGCGTTACCAGGTGATGACGCCTGGCAAATCTCTGGCAACGTGTTGGAAACCACTTTTCCGGGAGCGACCTCAGTAACAGAAGCTTTGCTCGTCAATCCCGGAGCGTTCGGGCTACACGTACTTCAGAACATTCTGTTGCTTCCGCTAAGCCTTGGGGGACACGTAACTGGAATGGAACCCGGTTCGCTTCTTGAGCCCACAATTGCCAAAGCAATGGCATTTGTCGTGGTGGCAAGTTTGGCTGTGTCTATTCTCGTTGACCCGCGGCGAGCATTTGGCCGTTGCCGCAGCCTTTCTCGCGGAATCTGGGTTCCAGGGCGAAAGATCGCCACCATTCTCATGGGGGTGATTCTGCTCAACATTCTTGTCACGGTAGTCACTATTTACCCCCGACCGCACTACTTGCTCGTTCCCACAATGCTCATATTGGTGCTTGTTGGGGTGCTTCTCGCTCGTGTTGGCGATCGGCGTTTTCAACGCTGGCTCCCTACCGGCCTCGTTGCCATGCTCTTTATTGTCTATGCCGTGTTGGCGACGATTCACTTCACCGAACGCCTTTCCAATCCGCCGCCTTATGCCAGTTCACTGCGCCTGCTTCAAACGTCTGATAACCAGTGGTACCTGCTGGCCGCAGACAAGCCTGTCGAGCCTTATGTTTCCAACCTCACAACAGTAGTTCCTAACGTCGAGGGCGCGGAAACGTTCGATCAATTTCTCGAAGCGAATAAGATCAATGTTGCTCTCGTATTACCCCTTATGGGCTTGGAGCCGTATGCGCAACTTCCAGGTTTTGCCGAGTTCTATAACGACCCTGCATCTTCTGGATTCGTACAGGTAGTTCCTGAATCACCATTCTGGGTGAGGCTTGAATTGGTCTCAGCCGAGTAGGGTTGGGCAGGAGCGCAGACATGCACAGCGCTGGGTGGAGGAATCAAGGTGACGATTAAGCAAAAGATGGTGGATCTTGCGCAATACGCTGTGGGAAAGACACAATTTCGACTCGTCACGGGTCAACTTGCTGATCCCGAGCTTTTGCAAGAGGTATTTGCTGATTGGTCCCAGGGTGTTCTTCATTTCGGGGGCCACGTGGGACAAGAGGCGGAGAATTACGCAGAGTTCAACAAGCCCGTAGTGTGGTTTGAGGCCATCCCTTCTATCGCTGAGAAACTACGCACCCATGTTGCGCAGTTTCCGCATCAGCGAGTTATAGAGGCGTGTATCAGTAACGTTGATGGGGAACGCGTCACTTTCAACATCTCTAGCAACGACCAAGGTGCTTCGTCCTCGCTTTTTGAATTCGGTACAGCCAGCTCAGGCCCACAGTCCATGTGGCCTGATCTCAACCTTCGCATGGTGGACACGATTGAATTAGAAACCTCAACCATTGACTCATTGCTGGCTGCCAACAACGTAGATGCTCGGCAATACGATCACTGGATTGTTGATCTCCAGGGCGCCGAACTTCTAGCGTTGCAAGGCGCACAAAAAAGCTTGGAATATTGCCGTTCACTTGTTGTCGAATCGAGTTCCATTGATGTTTATTCCGGAGGGGCGCAGTGGACGGAGATCCGTGATTTCCTCACGGCTCGCGGCTTTGTCCCTCTATGGGAGTGCCTGGGCCACTTCAATGTGCTCTTTGTGCGTTTGAGCACTGCCTAATCGTCTATTTCCGTGTCAGGTGTCTGCAGCTGGTGAAGTAGTATTCCTGAGTCCGAATCACACCATTCAACAGGGGAAAGAGTTCAGCAGTGGTCATACAGGATAGAAAATTACTCCTCATGATTCGCCTGCTGGCGATCACTGCAGTCATTGTGGTTGGGTTCCGCTTAGCGTGGCTCTCTGATGATGCTCTGATAACACTGCGGACCGCGTTGAATATCACCCACGGATGGGGCCCGGGATTCAATGCGACCGAATCGGTACAGGCTTACACCCACCCGCTGTGGTTTTTGCTCTGGGTGACCATAGGTGTTTTTACCGATCAGTGGGTGTGGGGGATTCTCCTGGCTGGGGTTTTCCTCACGGCAGGTGCCGTCGCGGTTCTTGTGTGGCGTACACAGTCCATTGCTCGAATAATTCTGCTCACTGGCATGCTCATTTTTTCTAATGGCTTTATTGAATACTCCACTTCTGGTTTAGAAAATCCATTGGCGTATCTATCTGTGGCCATTGGTTTCGCACTGTCGGTGAGTGTGTTCACTAGAAGGGAACGCACCTGGTGGGTGCTTCCACTACTTACCGGTGTCACATTTGCGGCTGTTTTTCTGACTCGTTTTGATTTACTTATTCTGATCGCACCGGTTGGTTTGCTTCTCGTTTACACCCAGCGGCGGGATTGGAAAGCGATTGCCGTCGCAGTGGGAGCATTCGCAGTACCGACCATTATCTGGTTCTCCTGGAGTTGGATCACGTACCACACCTGGTTGCCCAACACTTTTGCCGCCAAGAGAAACGTGGATATCCCACAACTGGAGTTAGCGGTCCAAGGATTCCGATATTTCTACATTTCCTTTGAACACGATCCCATCATCCTGATTCTGCTGGTCTTCGGAATATTGGGCGGATTTATCTTCGGAAACCTGCTCATGCGTGCGTGGACGCTAGGAATAGTTCTCTATTTTGTATATGTCATCTCCGTAGGTGGAGACTTCATGGCCAGTAGATTCATGGCTGTCCCTGCTCTGGTGAGCGCGTTAGTACTGGCCTCGGTTGTTGTGCGAAAGAGTGACAGTGAGGAGCAGGAAAATGACCGAACCGCCGTAATTAATCCATGGGTCTCCCCAGGCATTGCCATTGTGGCCCTCACATTCCTTGCCATGGGTGCGAGTTATTCGGGATCCACGCCTACTGCCATGGCCAACTATCAAAGCCAACGTTGGGAATTCGAACAAAATACAAATGCTGGTGTAGCAGATGAACGCGGTTGGTACGTGGAAAAGGACAAGTCCCTCAAGACACTGCTTGATCGACTCTCCCTCGCATATATTCACCCCGACATTGTTTCTATTACATATCAGAATGGGATGGATCGTTCGCTCCGGGAAATCAGCAAAGCTGCTCAGAACTGGCCGGTCAACGACGGTGGATTTACCAACCCCAGTGAAGTGGGTGCCTATTGTGGAGGCCTCGGATTCATGGGAATCGCCACCGGTCCCATTGCGCATTTGGTTGATTTCTGTGGCTTGACGGATCGATTCCTAGCCGAACAGCCTTATTCGCCCCGTGAGCCCTTTGCCTGGAGAATCGGGCACTTGGAACGACCTGTGCCAGAGGGCTACCTCGAAGCGATTGCGGTAGATGATCCCAGCAAAGTCGTAGATCCCGAACTGGCTTTTGAGTTAGAGCAGTTGTGGAGTGAGATTCGTTAGCTGTCGGTCATTCCGCGCACTCGCCATTCTTCATGTGCGGGTGAGCGGAGGTGAATTTTCTCGGCCACTTTCTTTCCCGCCTGCCGAGTGACAAGGTTAATTAAACGCGGTATCTGGCTCGGGTTGGAACGTGCATAGTGTGCGAGATACCGCAATAGATGAATATCTTCAGTGCGGGCCGCCGCTCCATATGACGCTCGGTCGGAATTAGAGCGCCCGTAGATCACGCTGACCGGGTGGGCAAACTCGTGAACAAAGTGGGTATCGCGGCCAGCAGCCGTTGCCATTTCGATGCGCATGGGGCCAGTCTTGTGGGGTTCGGTGTCACGCAATTCCAGATAGTTGGCAAAGGGGATAACTGAACCACTCATTTGCATGTACGTAGGCTGATTGAGTTGATCAAGGATCCAGGTCAGCAATGGCAAAGTGGTGGGTCCGTTCTCGGGGAAACTAGTCCACACTTCCATGGGGTCAGATTCTGAGCCGGCCCACAGGCAATCAGGTTGTTCATGTCGCATGGCCCACGGACCGAAGTAGACGCTCTCGGGATCAAGGCGCAATTCGTGATCTTCATTGGTGAGTGCAGCGAGGCCGGGTGCCCATACCTGATCGTCGTAGGCAAGCCAATAAATCCAATCGCTCGGGCTAACTCCGGCATTTTCCAAATGCGTAATCCAGAAGTCTTGGTGAGCCATGGTGGGAAGTTCTACGCCGGTGCAAATAACTTCACAGGAGTGGTGGCGCGCGGCAAACTCGCGCGCGGCCTGCACATCAGGTGAATCGGATGTTGATGTCACCGAAATAAGAATCTTGGAGAAATATTTCGATGCTGATTCGAGTGAATGTAGGCACCGCAGGAAGCGATCCCCACCTCGCCAGACCATAACCACCAATATCGGCCTTGTCAGCATTACGAGAGGACTTCCGTGTATATGGTGGTCAATTGTGGAACCACCGCTGAAGGTGACCATGTAGCGAGGGCATGATCCCGTGCCGCTTGGCGGACACTACTGCGCGTAGCCCAGTCGATTCCCACCGCTAGATCCTGGGGATCTTCTGGGTGAGCTAGGTATCCGGTTGATTCATGAACCACAATGTCAGGCAATCCACCAATAGCGAATGCCACGACAGGGGTTCCACAACTCTGGCTTTCCATGGCGGTAATGGGCATGTTGTCTTCCCTGCTGGGAACTGCGGTCAGGTCCGCGGCCGAATACAGGCTCACGAGTTGATCGTCTCCGTGCGCTTCACCAAAGAATATGAAGTGGTGAGGTGATCGGACAGCAATTGCCTGCTGCTCTTCAGCGGAGGGGGCTGGTCCCACCACCACAACAGTCATGGCGTTTGTGGGTTCAAGGTGCGACAGAGCTTGGGCCAAGAGATCCCACCCTTTGCGGTGATCGTGGATTCCTGCGGAGGCGAGGAAAAGCACAACCGGTCGGTCTGTTGGAATACCGAGGGCTGTTCGCATGTGGTGTTGGTCGCGAGGTGCGAATACGTCCGTGTTGAC
>DIUQ01000051.1 GCA_002422375.1 bacterium UBA6154 | reverse complement strand
GACATATCTCGATGTTCCGCCTGCAGTTGAATGTTTGACCGCACCAAGGGCATCTAAGTCACGCGAGACCGTGGCTTGGGTCACTTGGAAGCCCTGGCGATGCAGCGAATCTATTAAATCCTCCTGCGAGGTAATAATCTCGCTGGCAATGAGTTCCGCGATGATTGCTCTACGCGCTTTCATGGTGTTGGGAGACGTCACGGTGCGCTCGCTTTCACCCGTTGTGCGGCAATTTCCCAGGATTCCAACGCGCGATCAATATCTTCATCTGTAATCGATAGCGCAGGCGCTATACGAATAGCGGTGGGGGTAACTGCATTAGCCAGCACGCCTGCATGCAGAAGTGCTGAATTCATGTCCGTCGCGGACACGCCGTTGAGTTCCGCCGCCACGAGTAATCCGCGTCCACGTACCTGCGCCACCACACCGTGCGTTCTTCTCGGCAACTCCCTCGAGATCCGATCAAAAAGATCTCGCGCCCGGCCCATGAGATTGTCGGATTGGATGGCATCCAAGACCACCAATGCAGCCCGCGTGCTCAGCGGATTACCGCCAAACGTTGAGCCATGCATGCCAGGGGTGAACAAACGTGCAGCCCGACCGCGCGCCACGAGTGCGCCAATAGGAACTCCGCCACCCAGCCCCTTGGCCAACATGACCACATCTGGTTGTTCATTCGGTGTCACTAACTCCGATTGAAATGCGAACCACTCGCCCGTACGACCAATGCCTGATTGGACTTCGTCGAGCATGAGCAACGCTCCGTGGTGATCGGCAATGGCACGGGCCGAACGCAAATATCCGGGAGGCGCTAACCGTACGCCGCCTTCACCTTGTATTGGTTCGAGAACAATTGCTGCGGTGCGCTCGCTCACAGCATCAGTGAGTGCTGCGGTATCTCCGAATGGAACCACGGTGACATCGCCTGGGAGCGGGCGAAATGGATCCTGCTTTCCCGGTTGGGCCGTCCACGAGAGCGCACCCATGGTCCGACCATGAAACCCGTCCTGAGCCACCACCGTGTGGGTTCTACCGGTAAGCCGCGAGAGTTTGAGTGCTGCTTCATTCGCCTCTGCTCCCGAATTACAGAAGAAAGTTCGCGCATCCTGCCAACCGAGTAAGTCGCCCAGTCTCTGCGCTAGATCAATAGCACCAGGGTGGGTGTACAAATTGCTGACGTGTCCCAAAGTGTTCAGTTGCTGAGTCAACGCCTCAGTCATACGTTGGTCAGCATGTCCGAGCGCATCAACCGCTATCCCGGCAATCAGGTCAACGTATTCTTTGCCATTGCTATCCCAGACCCGTGAACCCTGACCGCGTACCACCATGATGGGAGGCGTCGAATAATTCGCCATCAGACTCTGCTCCCAGAGTTGCTCCCACGACGAATCAGCTGTCATGGGAGTCCACCACCATGGTTCCAACACCTTCCTCGGTGAATACTTCAACAAGAATTGCGTGCGGCACTCGCCCATCGATCACGTGGGCACGAGGAACTCCCCCTTGCACCGCGCGGAGGCAGGCTTCCATCTTGGGCACCATGCCCGAGGCCAGCGACGGCAACAAATCGCTAAGTTCACTCGTCGAGATGCGAGTTATGACGTCGGTGCTGTTGGGCCAGTCCCGGTACAGCCCGTCGACATCTGTCAGCACAACGAATTTATCCGCTCCCAGGGCCTGTGCAAGTGCGGACGCCGCCGTATCCGCATTGACATTCATGCTCTGGCCGTCTGCGTTCTTGGCCACTGTTGACACAACTGGAATCAATCCGTCGTCAAGCAACATGTCAACGAACTCACCGTTGACCTCAACTATGTCTCCTACTAGGCCAATGTCAACGAGCTCACCGTTGACCGAGGCCATGCGCTGCTCAGCTAGGAATAGGTGTGCATCCTCCCCCGACACCCCAACAGCAAAGGGGCCATGTTCATTAATGAGACCCACCAGTTCTCTTTGAACTTGACCGACAAGAACCATGCCAACGACATCCATTATTTCCGGAGTGGTCTTGCGCAGACCACCGACGAATTCAGATTCGATTCCCAGTTTCCCCAACATCTCATTGATCTGGGGACCACCACCATGCACGACAACCGGCCTCATCCCAGCCAATCGCAGAAAGACAACATCCTGCGCAAAAGCCCGCTGGAGATCGTGATCGATCATGGCGTTTCCGCCGTATTTGATGACCACCGTTGCTCCGGCAAATCGCTTTAACCACGGTAATGCCTCGGCGAGGACTACTGCTTTGTCTTGTGCACTAGAAGTCATGAGGTCCTCACGTCGAGTAGGCGGAATTTTCGTGGACATAGTCAGCGGTGAGATCGTTTGTCCAGATGGTTGCCGTGTGATTGCCGGCTGCAAGGGACACGTCAATCGCGACCTCGCGTTCCGACATGTTCACCAAGTCACGGGAATCGCCAATTCCACCACCCCGACACACTGTGACTCCGTTGATAGCTACGTCAACGGCAGAAGGGTTGAAGGTGGCTGCCGTTGTACCCAATGCAGACAGCACGCGACCCCAATTGGGATCCTCCCCGTGGATTGCGCACTTCAATAAATTACTTCGCCCAATTGCTCGAGC
>DIUQ01000031.1 GCA_002422375.1 bacterium UBA6154 | reverse complement strand
CCCATGTGGATGTAGCGCGAGATTCGACGTACGTCATCAGTTATGGAATGCCCAGTGACCTCGATGCTGTTCAAGCATTGTTCGCATCCATCGCGGTACAAATGACATCACAGGGAAACGACTATGTTCGTCAAGGTTCCTGGCGCGGGGAGAAATTCGACGGTCGAGTTCGAACCGCTGGTGGTTACCGACGGCGCCGCATTGAGTTCACGGCCCAGACCGCGCGCGCGGCCTTCTATCGCGCTTACGTGGTCCGTATTGGGGAAAGGTTGGCGCAGGGACGAGAGGAAGCAATTCACAGTAATGATTCCGCGCACCCCGGAACCCAATCCGGTGCGCTGGTACTGCAAAGCAAGGAAAAAACGGTGGCCGATTTTCATAGAAACACATCGCAAGCCCGCGGTTCCTGGGGCGGATACACGGGAGTGGCCTCAGCCAACTCGGGTTCTGCGGCAAGCGCCGGCCGATCAGCTGCATCACGGGCTGAATTGGCTCAGCGGGCAGCCATTGCGGGTGGCCGAGGTCAATTACCGGGTAGTCGCTAGCCCACCACCGCCTTCACCTGCCATGATTCGCGGGTGACACACAACGTGACCGTAGCTGACATTGAGCAGGCTCGAGAAACCATCTCAGGTGTGATCAACCAGCTGCCCATTGCCAACGCTCGGTGGCTCACCGAAATGGTCGGTGGTCCGGTGTATCTCGTGCCAGAAAATCTCCAGCGTGCTGGATCATTTAAAATTCGTGGCGCATTCAACCGCCTTTCTCGGTTGACGTCCGAAGAAAAAGCTCGGGGAGTAGTTGCGGCCAGTGCGGGTAATCACGCGCAGGGAGTCGCCCTTGCCGCACAGACCCTCGGCATTAAGTCGACGGTCTTCATGCCCATTGGTGCGACTATTCCCAAAGTTGAGGCAACTAAAGGGTACGGAGCAGATGTTGAGTTTTTTGGCACGTCAATCGACGAGGCACTGACGGCAGCCCAGGAATTTGCCGATCGAACCGGTGCCATACTGATTCATCCCTTTAATCACGAGGACATTGTCGCAGGGCAGGGCACGCTGGGTCTTGAGATCATGGAGAAAATCCCAGACGTTGCGACCGTGGTCGTATGCACAGGTGGTGGAGGACTGCTCGCCGGCGTTGCATTGGCGATCAAGTCAGTGAATCCACACGTCACAGTGATAGGTGTACAAGCGGAAGAAGCTGCCGCCTACCCGGCGTCACTTGCGGCTGGGAAGCCCATTGCATTAGAAAAAATGTCCACCATGGCTGACGGCATTGCCGTGGGCCGTCCTGGTGATATTCCATTCGCGATCATTTCGGAGAATGTCGACGAAATTATCACGGTGAGCGAGGACGAGTTGTCCTATGCCGCGCTCTCCGTGCTCGAGCGAGCGAAAATGGTGGTGGAACCGGCAGGTGCCGCAGCCACCGCTGCAGTGATGGCCGATCCGACCCATTTCACCCCGCCCGTGGCCGTGGTTCTTTCCGGCGGGAACGTTGACTCCCTCCTGTTATTGCGAATCATTCGTCACGGTATGACCGCGGGTGGCCGCTACCTGACCATGCAGGTACAGGTCCCTGACGCGCCGGGGAGTTTGGCGGCCTTGCTCCGAATAGTTCAAGAAATGTCAGCCAATGTGGTTGAAGTGGACCACAATCGAATCGATCCAACACTCGGAGTTCATGAGGTGGAGATCGATCTCCAAGTAGAGACTCGTGGCCGTGAGCATGCGGATGCAGTGCTGGTGGCTATACGCGAACAAGGATTCGAAGTAACCGAGCTCTAACGCTAGGCTGCGCGCATGTCGAACGATTATGCAGTTCGCGCTGAAGGTTTGGTTAAAACATTTGGCGACGTCACAGCACTTGATGGTCTTGATTTAGTAGTTCCGAGAGGACAGGTAGTTGGGCTGCTCGGTCCTAATGGTTCAGGGAAAACCACCACAGTGCGGATTTTGTCCACCCTGTTGAAGGCGACAGAAGGCGTTGCATTTGTTAACGGATTTGATGTTGTTAAACAAGCCGACCAGGTTCGGCACAGCATTGGCTTGACCGGTCAGTACGCCGCGGTGGACGAATTCTTGACCGGGCGTGAGAACCTCAAAATGTTCGGGGATCTGTATCACCTGACTCCGCAATACGTAAAGGATCGATCCGAGGAGTTACTCACCTGGTTTGATCTTGTTGACGCGGCCGACCGTCCGGCGAAAACATATTCCGGTGGTATGCGCCGCCGACTTGACCTCGCATCCAGCTTGATTGCCAAGCCCAGCATTCTTTTTCTCGATGAACCAACCACGGGCCTTGACCCGCGATCACGCCTAGGGCTCTGGGGTGTCATTGAAAGCCTGGTTGCTGAGGGAGCAACTGTTTTGCTCACCACTCAGTACTTGGAAGAAGCCGATAAATTAGCCAACGACATTGTGGTGATTGACCACGGTCGCGTGATCGCCCACGGTACGGCGGAGGTGCTTAAGGATCAGATCGGTGGTGACCGACTTGAAGTCACCGTTACCCGACCAGAACTAGTGGATCAAGCGCAACAAGTGCTCACACCCGTTTTCGGCGGAGAATCATTGATCCACGAGTCCACTGTTTCCGGGCCGGTCAGCGGCGGATCCCGCGTGCTTGTTGAGGCAGTTCGCGCTATGGACACAGCCCAGATTGAGATTGCGGACATTTCATTGCGCCGGCCAACCCTGGACGACGTTTTCTTGGCTCTCACCGGGCACGGTGCTGAAGATGAATCACCTGCTCCGGCCACCGGTCGCGGGAGAAGGGGACGCAGATGACCAACACAACACTTCCGCAGTTGACCTCACCGACTCCGGAGGCCATGAAACGACCGTTGCTCGGGTGGACATTTCACGACTCCGTGGTGATTGCTCGCTCCACGATTCTGGCGTCATTCCGCATCCCTGAAGCGCTGTTCTTCCAGTTGATTCAGCCCGTTATTTTCGTGTTGCTCTTTGCCTATGTTTTCGGTGGAGCCATACCTATTCCAGGTGCTGAACCAGGCAGCGCTGCGGATGCAAGCCTGTATCGGCAGTACTTGATGCCTGGAATTTTTGGCCAGACGGTTGCTTTTGCCGCGGCAGCGAGCACGGTGGGCTTGGCAGAAGCAATGCAAAAGGGGATCATCGATCGGTATCGCGCACTGCCCATGTCCCAATCAGCGGCACTGATTGGTAACACTCTGGCTAACGCACTGCGCCAAATCCTTGTTCTCGCGGTACTCAGTGTGACTGGATACATTGTCGGGTGGCGAATCAACGACGGACTGCTCAACGCGCTGTACGCCTATCTACTCTTGCTGCTGTTTGCATACACGGTCACATGGGTTGGAGCATTCATTGGTCTGTCGGTTCCCAACACGGAGACCGCGAATACGGCTGGCTTAATTTGGCTGTTTCCGCTCACATTCCTGTCCAACGCATTTGTCCCGCTAGATGGATTGCCCGCATTCCTCAAAGTTTTTGCGGCCTACAATCCAATTTCTTCCCTCGTCCTGGCCACGCGTGAACTTTTTGGCAACCCCACCGGGTACCCACCGGGCGCTGAGACGGGCTACTGGTCTTTGGACAATCCCATTTTGTACACGGTCTTAACGTGCCTTGTGGTGATTGGCATATTTGCGCCGTTAGCCGTGCGCAAATACCGTCGCGCTAGTAGTCGGTGACCTTGAGGATCTCGACCTGCATTTCCTTGCCGTTGGCCAAGGTATAGCTGGTTGAGTCACCGACCTTTTTACCAAGGACGGCTGCGCCCAGTGGCGAAGTTGGCGAATACACATCAATGGAGGCATGCGCAGCTTCCTCGCGACTACCGAGAAGAAAGGTTTCTTCTTCGTCGAAATTGACAAGTCGAACAGTGATTACTTTTCCGTGGGATACCTCATCCGCTGCGGATTCGGGAACACCAATCTGAGCGCTTTCTAAAAGTTGTTTAAGTTGACGCACTCGCGCTTCATTCTTGCCTTGTTCCTCACGAGCGGCGTGGTAGCCCCCATTCTCTTTGAGGTCACCTTCCTCGCGGGCGGCTTCAATCCGTTTGGTGATTTCAACTCGCTTCGGCCCCTCGCGGTCGGCGAGTTCGGCACTCAAACGGTCATGAGCCTCTTGGGTAAGCCACGTAACGTCATTCATGGAGATGACTCTAATACGAAACGGTCATTCCGACCATGGTTGAACGGGCGGCGCAACGCCAGCAGGGAATTGCGGTCCGGGTACTCGGATGGGGTCTCCGTTAGGTACACACGTGAGTAATTCGGCCGTGTATGCCGGCGCCAGTGTTCGTAATGAGTACGTCACCTGGTTGTACTCGTCTCCTGCTGGAATAGCGACTTCGGCGTAACCCACGTCTATTCGGTTTCGATCCTGTGCTCGAACAATGCAGAGTGCGGCGACATCTGCTGGCTTACGCAACTCAAAAGTGACGTCAACGCGCTCGGCGCTCAGATCGCTCCAGGACAGCAGGCGAAATTGAATGGACTGCTGGGACAACGAGTACGTGACAAAAATCAGGATTCCGACGAAAGCAGCAATAATGAGTGCAATCACGCTATTGCGCGCGGCATGCCCCCGGTCAAGTCCATACCGTTCCTGCATGGCAGGGGATAATTGGTCCTTGCGGAAGGGACTCGGCATGGTTGCAGACTAGTGAGGTGAGAGACTTTGCCCGTGCTTGACTCCACTAACAACTTCACCGCAGCTCCTGTTGATCAATCTGATCAGCCACTACGCCTGATGGCCGTCCATGCGCACCCGGACGACGAATCAAGTAAGGGCGCCGCAGTCACGGCAAAGTATGTACAGGAGGGGATTGAGGTGATGGTGGTCACCTGTACCGGTGGTGAGCGGGGCGATGTTCTGAATGCGGCCGCGCAGGCATTAGTCGACCAGCACGGGATTTTGCAGGTTCGTCAGTGGGAAATGGCTAATGCCGCGGAGATTCTGGGCGTTCGACACGAGTGGTTAGGTTTTGTTGACTCGGGATTCACCGAGGGTGAACCGTTGCCTGAGGATTCCTTCGCGCTGAAACCACTCAGTGACAGTGTTCCACCCTTGGTACAACTCATTCGGGAATTCCGTCCGCAGGTTGTCACGACATACGACGAAAACGGTGGGTATCCGCACCCGGACCACATTCAGACGCATATGGTCACCATGGCAGCAGTTGAGCAGGCAGCAGATCCTGCACTATTCCCCGAATATGGACCTTCATTCCAGGTGAGCAAGGTGTATTACAACCAACAGTTCCACAAGGCTCGTATCGTGGCTGTTCATGAAGCATTACTCGCAGAAGGAATGGACTCACCGTATGTCGAGTGGCTGGAAAATTGGGTGGATAAGCCCGAGGATGCGAATCGAATCACCACCAAAATCCACGCGGCCGAATTTTTTCCCATACGCGATGCAGCTCTCAAAGCACATGCAACACAAATTGAACCCGATGGGCGGTGGTTTGCCGTTCCATTAGAAATCCAATCGAAGGCCTGGCCAACCGAGGACTTTCAGTTGGCTCTGAGCTACGTTGATACTCCACAGCCTGAAAACGATCTGTTTGCGGGTATCCGAAAGGAATAACATGGACAGCGAACCCGATCTGCAGACCATTATCGACGGTGCCGGCCCCATTGCAGGGCTATTCGTGTTGCTCGTTGGTATCGCAGTGGTCCTGTTATGGCTCAATATGAATCGGCAAATGAAAAAAATTGATCCGGATCTACCTCAAGGGAAAAATGAGGCCCGGGTCAATCAAGAATTGAATGACATTGCCGAGCTTGAAGAGGAAAATGATCCCACGGAGTGAGGTAGTCACTCAGTTACGCAAACCAGTGCATCTCTTGACCTTGGTTGCGCTCTTGGCGGTGTGTGTCCTTTTCTTTTTCCTCGGCAAATGGCAGTGGGACAGAACCCACAATATTTTGAGTGCGGAACGAGCGGCGGCAGCGCAACCTGTTGAGTTGGGTTTTGTAGCGGCGGCAGAGTTGCTGCCGGAGAATATCGGTCGCACTGTGTTCGCCTCTGGTCGTTTTTCAGCTGAGAATCAAATTCGTGTTACCCAACGTTTAGAAAACGGGGAGCCGACCGCACGTGTTGGTGAATGGATAGTCGCCGAGTTTGTCAGTAGCACGGGTAATCGGATTGCGGTTTTGCGTGGGTGGGTTGTGGCCGGTTCCCCGGTAACAACACCGGCAAATACTGTTGAAATAGCCGGAGTCATGCAGCCAAATGAGATTTTCTACGAAGGCTCGTCGGCTACCGCTGAGCAAGTCGTGGTCATTGATTCCAATCAGTTGTCATCTGTGTGGGGAAGCGATCTTGCAGCAGGTTTTATTGTGCTACAAGAGCAAGTGCCGAGTACCGCCGCTGACCCCGTGCCGGTGCCGCCTACGGTGTCCACCGCTGATGTGCCGTTCCCGCTGCAGAACTTCTTTTATGCCATCCAATGGTGGATCTTTGCGCTCTTTGCTGTTGCGCTCTACGTGCGGTGGATATACGTATCAGCGCGCCAAAACACCCAACCCGCAGCCGATATTGTGACCCTGTGATTCAGGTCATTGGCGAAGCCCTTATCGACATTATTGTCGACACAGATGGCCACGTTGGAGCGGAAGTAGGCGGTGCGCCCGTCAATACAGCGCGAACTATTGCCCGACTTGGTCACGCGGTGGAATACCTAGGCGGGATATCCGCTGACTCATTTGGGCAGCGCATTGCCCGTGACATGGTCTCTGACGGAGTTGTTCTGTCTATTGCGCCAGAGTTACCCGAACCTTCGACCGTGGCGCTGGCGTCCCTTGATCACACGGGAGCAGCGACGTATCGATTCCTCTTTGAAGGAACTGCCGCGAGTTGTGTCACCGTTGACTTAGCGCTGAGTGCGTACAATCCCCGGGCTCTGGCTGTCCACATTGGCACATTGGCGTTGGTGTTGGAGCCCCTCATTGAGGCAGTCCGAGCCATTTTTGACCGTATCCCTGATTCGCAAATTCTGATGGTTGATCCCAATGCGCGTCCGTCCATCATGTCTGCGGATACTCAATTTACGCACATGTGGAACACGGCGATACGTCGGGCTGACGTGATTAAGGTGAGCGGTGACGACCTCGATTTCCTAATTCCCACGGTTGACCCGGCGGAGGCTGCCTCCCAATTACACCGGGACACCGGCTCTGTTGTGTTGTTCACAGATGGTGCAAAGTCGGTCACAGTGTTCTGTGGCGGTGACTCTCGCACGCTGTCCGTTCCGGAAGTTTCGGTTGTAGACACGGTGGGTGCAGGGGATTCATTTAGCGGAGGTTTTTTAACCCACTGGGCCAATCAATCATTCACTCGCGCTGACCTCGGAGACCTGGACAAAGTAGTCAGTGCAGCTGAGTTTGGTATTCGCGTTGCTGGTATCACCTGTCAGCGTGCCGGTGCCCAGCCTCCATTCGCGCATGAACTGTGATCTGGATAGAGTCGTAAGGTGAATAAGATTCCGACAGCGCTATTAGCTTTTCGCATCATGGCGTGGGTAACCGGTGTCGTGTTAGCGGTCGCTTCCGTGTGGGCCGCTCTAGGTTATTTATTCTGGGATTATTCAGCGGAGGGGGGCAAGCCCGGTCTCTACAGTCTGCTGTGGCTTGCGCACGGTTGGTTGTACTTTGCCTATCTCATTGCTGCTATCAACTTAGCGTTCCTGCTTCGATTCCCCATTCTTAAAACAATCGCGTTACTGCTTGCGGGCACTATTCCGTTTGCGTCCTTTTATGCTGACTTCGTCATGCATCGGTATGTGCGCAACCGCGGACTGGTGCCTGAACCACATGATCGTTAGTCAAGGCACCATTGAATGGGTTGCTGACCGCGTTGTTCAAGAATTGCGTTAGCCCGGCTAAACGGACGCGACCCGAAGAATCCTCGATCTGCTGACATGGGGCTTGGGTGTGCACTCTGAATACACGGTGAATCACCAATAAGTGTGCTCACCTGGTGAGCGTCTTTCCCCCAGAGAATGAACACGGGAGGATTCGGCTGCATTCGGGCCAATGCAGTGACCGCACATTCAGTAAATTTCTCCCACCCCTGTCGGCGGTGGCTACCGGATACACCGGCAGAGACGGTGAGTACTCGGTTGAGGAGGAGCACTCCTTGGTCACTCCACGGGGTTAAGTCTCCCGTTGTGGGTCGAGGGCATCCGAGGTCCGTGTGCAATTCCTTATAAATGTTGACCAGACTCCGCGGCGGGGCGATCCCCGGTGCCACCGAGAAGGACAAACCCACGGCGTGGCCGGGCGTGGGGTACGGGTCTTGACCAATAATCACAACGCGCACTGAAGTCATGGGCTGGGTAAATGCCCGCAAAATATGCTCACCTGCAGGTAGCCAGGGGCGCCCGGCGGAATTCTCATCGCTGAGGAATTGTCCAATCCGGCGCAGATTTTCACGTTGGGAATGCAGCGCGTCAATCCAGGTGGGATCAACGAGCAGTTCCAGCGGGCGTGGCACGGTGTCACACTAATCCGCGTCATCCAGAACCCACACGTCCCATGCTGCCCGCGAAGTGGATTCGGGTTAGGGTGAGTATGCCAACACGTCAGGAGGTGGAGCACATGCTGTGGTTGTGGGGACTTTTTGCCGCAGCAGCCCTGGGCGTGGAGTTACTCACCGGGACGCTGTATTTCGCCTTAGTGGGTGTTGGCGCCGCGGCGGGTCTTGGCGTGGCAGCGCTTGGGGGCCCTGTCGCTATGCAGGTAGCCACAGTCGCTGGCGTGTCCCTAGCGGGGATCCTTTTTGTTCGTCCCTTTGCCCTGCGCCACGTAGCCCGTACGCCAGCGCTGTCGCGCACTGGTGTCGATGCTCTGCCGGGAGCTGAGGCCCTCGCGGTCACAGAGATCACCGCGCAGTCCGGCCAAGTGCGACTCAAGGGCGAGGTGTGGAGTGCCCGACTTGATGGCGACCTCACCGATGTGCCCGTGCAGTCCGGTGCTCGTGTTTCTGTATCTCGAATTGACGGAGCAACCGCTCTCGTTTTCCCCCTGGACTAATGAACTGAAGGAGACACCATGGACGTAATTGGCCTCGTTGTTGGCATTGTGGTCGGACTAGGGATCGTTTTATTGCTGCTGTCCCGCACCATTGTGATTGTGAATCAAGCCAGCACAGCGATTGTTGAACGACTGGGTCGCTATCAAAGGACACTCACTCCCGGTCTGACAATTCTGGTCCCTTTTATCGATCGTATTCGTGATCGAGTTGACATGCGGGAACAGGTAGCTTCTTTTCCGCCGCAGCCCGTGATCACTGAGGACAACCTCGTTGTGTCTATTGACACCGTCGTGTACTTCCAAGTGACCGACCCCAAGGCAGCCACCTACGAGATTTCTAGCTTCCTTGTCGGGATTGAGCAATTGACAGTAACAACTTTGCGCAACGTCATTGGTTCCATGGACCTTGAAGCAACGCTGACCTCCCGGGACTCCATCAATGGTCAATTGCGAGGAGTCTTGGATGAGGCCACGGGGCGCTGGGGGATTCGGGTCAATCGGGTTGAGCTCAAGGCCATTGATCCGCCGCACTCGGTTCAGGAGTCCATGGAGAAACAACTCAAGGCAGAGCGCGAGCGGCGCGCAGCAATTCTGACTGCTGAAGGCCAGAAGCAAAGCGCGATTCTGTTGGCTGAAGGTGAGAAGCAGAGCGCCATTTTGACAGCAGAAGGATTTGCGCAGTCCGAGGTTGTGCGTGCTGAAGCAGAAGCCCGTGCCGAAGTAATTCGCTCCGAGGGTGAAGCTACAGCTCTGGAGAAGGTTTATGCGGCTATTCATGAAGCGAATCCAACCGCGGCGGCCCTGGCCCATCGGTACTTGGAAACACTCCCCGGTATAGCTCAGGGTGATGCCAATAAAGTGTGGGTTATTCCCAGTGAATTAACCGGTGCCATGGAAACCCTGAAAAAGGGATTTACCAAAGAGTAGCTAGCGCGATGCAAGAAAAACAACGAACACGGCGGCAATAGCGAGACCAATAGCAATATTTCGCCACCTGTGTGAAGGCTGATCAGGTGCTCGTTGGCTCTCTATCTGTGAGAGTTGATCGTTGTGACTGATGGCGTTGTCCATCATGTCCTTGGCCTGCTCAAACATGTTGTGAGCATATAGGTAGGTGGTTGCGCCCACACGCTTTCCGGTACAAGTGACCAGTCCCCAGCAGTGAGCAGGCTTGCTGACCCTGTGCTGTGCTGTGATGATGGTGCGGTGACGAATCGACTAGTGCATTCATCCAGTCCCTATCTCCTGCAGCACGCAACTAACCCTGTGCACTGGTGGGAGTGGTGCCCTGAGGCATTCGCGGAAGCAAAGGAACGGAATGTCCCTATCTTTCTGAGCGTGGGTTATTCAGCGTGCCACTGGTGCCATGTTATGGCTCACGAATCCTTTGAGAACGAGGAGATCGCGCGATATCTCAATGACAACTTTGTCAGCATCAAAGTTGATCGCGAGGAGCGGCCCGATATTGACTCGGTGTACATGGAAGCAACTGTGGCCATGACCGGACACGGTGGCTGGCCCATGTCGGTATTTATGGATTCGGACGGTAAACCTTTTTATGCCGGAACATATTTTCCGCCGGAGCCGCGCCACGGATCAGCAAGTTTTGGGCAACTTCTGGTGTCCATTTCCGAGACGTGGAAGCAGCGTCCGACCGAGGTGAAAGCGGCTGGCCAACGAATTATCGATGCACTGAATAGGTCCCGCACGTCTGTGTCGGAAACGGATATTGCATCCCTGTCTCCTGATCAGGTGACTGGGATCATGCGCCAGGCGGTGGAGGCACTGGAAGGAAGCTTTGATCCCGTGCAGGGAGGTTTCGGAGGCGCACCGAAGTTTCCACCATCCATGGTGCTGGAGTTCCTACTCCGCATGTCCTTGGATGCTGAAGTTGGTGAACGCGCATTACTCATGGCGGAGACAACACTGTCGGCCATGGCCCGCGGTGGAATCTACGATCAACTGCGCGGCGGCTTTGCACGATACAGCGTTGACGCGCAGTGGATTGTTCCCCACTTCGAAAAGATGCTGTACGACAATGCGTTGTTGATTCGGGTGTACGCCCACTGGTGGCGTTTGACAGGTAATCCATTGGCCGAGCGCGTAGTGCGCGAGAGCATTGAGTTTCTGCTGCGGGAGCTGCACACCGAGCAGGGAGCCTTCGCGTCCGCACTCGATGCAGATAGTGATGGGGTTGAGGGCAAGTTCTACGCCTGGTCGCCCGAGGATTTACACCGAGTTCTCCCAACTCAGGAAGTGGAGCCCATTTCGCAACTGTTGTCCGTCACGCCGGAAGGGACATTCGAGCACGGAACATCAACACTGCGCCTACTGACCGATCCAGAGAATTGGTCGCACTGGCTATCTGTTCGCGAACAGCTCGTGGCAGAACAGAACACCCGGGTTCGTCCAGGTAGGGACGACAAAGTGGTGGCCTCGTGGAATGGACTGGCCATTGCGGCGCTGGCGGAATCCGGCGCGATCTTCGATCGTGAGGACTGGATAGACAGTGCGCGGACAGTTGCAGAGCACATGTTGGCTGTTCACTACGGTGCACACAGTCGGGCAGATGCACTGGCGCGGACGTCCCTGCACGGACAAGCGGGGCGTCACGCGGGTGTGTTAGATGACTACGCCAACATGGCGGAAGGACTGATTTCCCTCTATGAAGTAACAGGTGAGCCGTCCTGGCTGGATACGGCGCGGAAATTGGTGAATTCCGCGGTGACACATTTTGCCGATCCCGAGGGTGGTTTTTTTAATACGGCCAATGACGCGGAATCACTCGTGCGCCGACCTCGCGATTTCAGTGATAATGCGGAACCATCCGGGTGGTTCGCACTCGCGAATGCACTAGTCCGATTGTCGGCCATGCAGGGACCCGATAGTGAGGCATGGCGCACGGAGGCCGAACGTGCACTCGGCGTTCTTGTTGAATTCGCTCCTCGCGCGCCACGTGCGGTGGGCTGGGGTTTGGTAGCACTCTGGTCGCTGGCCCAAGGACCTTATGAAGTCGCCATTTCTGGTGAACAGGCAGAGGAGTTTGCCCGCATAGCCATTCGATCTCCACTAGCGGCGGAGGTTCATTGGGCTACGGGGAATCCACCGGGCGCCCAAGTGTGTCGTGGATCAGTCTGTGAATTTCCCACCACGCAGCCGGCGCAGTTGGCCGAATTTTTGAAGGTGCGCCTGATGTAGCCACGATCGACCTTCCGGGGGAGTAATCTCGGTTATGCCCAGGTAGACACGTGGGTGAATTGGGCACGGAATGAGAGGCGGATCGTGGGAATCAAGGATCTGGTGTACGGCGTCTACGAACGTCAGCTCGCCGCTCAGATCCCCCAGGAGCGCATCCCTCGACATGTTGGTGTGATCCTCGACGGAAATCGTCGGTGGGCGAGCGCCCAGGGTTCCACCTCTGCCCACGGGCACCAAGCAGGCGCCAACAAAATCGTGGACTTTCTTGGGTGGTGCGACGAAGCCGGAGTCGAGGTGGTCACCCTGTGGCTCTTGTCCACCGACAACCTGACTCGGCCAGAAACCGAACTCGACCAACTCATGACCATTATTGAATCGACGGTGAACAATCTTGTTTCCCAGGGCCGGTGGAGATTGCACCCCGTTGGGGCTTTGGACTTGCTTCCCGCGCACACGGCAGCGACGCTCAAAGAAGCAGAAGAAGCGACCGCATTAATTGATGGTTCCCTTGTCAATATTGCCGTTGGATACGGCGGTCGCCGAGAAGTGGTGGATGCGGTTAAGTCGCTACTCGCTGACCATGCAACGCAGGGCACAACCTTAGATGAACTTGCACAGGTAATAGATGTGGAGCACATTGCTGAACATCTGTACACCAAGGGGCAGCCCGATCCTGACCTGGTGATTCGAACCTCCGGGGAGCAGCGCCTCTCGGGTTTCTTACTCTGGCAAAGTGCGCATTCGGAGTTCTATTTCTGTGAAGCGTTCTGGCCGGATTTCCGTCACGTTGACTTCCTGCGCGCAGTGCGTGCGTACGCCGAACGAAATCGTCGATACGGAGCATGACCACTCCCGCCGAAAGCGTCATGGATGTCAACGCTGACAACTCACTTCGCTACCCGCGCTCCATGATCTTGATCCTCGCTGGGATCGCCGGTGCCATGGATGCAGTGGACTTTCGTTTCTACGGCGTGTTTACCGCTAACCAGGCTGGAAACTTGGTGCTCATGTGGGAGCGGTTGGCAGCTGACCCCGGTGCAGCGGCCTTGTCCGTTTTTTCTCTCGTTGGGTGTGCCATTGGAATTGCCGCGGTCATTGCCATTCGGTTTTATGTTCCCTTCTTTGCCACATCTCGTGGTTCTCGAGTGCTGCTGTACTGTGCCGCGGCACTGTTGTCGGTGACCGCGTTGGCTGGTGCGAGCCTGGCGCAGCCGCTGCGAGAGTTAACATCAGGTGAACTTCGAATTGGCTCTGGTCCGTGGTGGGCGGGTGCTGCATCCACGAGCTCCTCAGCCATGGCGTTGGCCGTTTTGGGCACGATTTTTGTCATGGTGGGTTCAACCAGGGCGCAGATAATCGCTGGTACTGGGCCGTATCTCGACAGTGTCCGCTATTCCACCGCAGCTTTATTAACGCGCAATCCGGATTGGTTACAACGGTTTCGGTCGGTCGCCTGGTTTCCCGTTGCATGGACACTAGGGGCGGCATTCGCTTCGCTGGTTCCCCTGAATCGTGGTGTTATTGCCATGTTCTGCGCGACCATTGTCGTGGTGATCGCACTGCGTTCGCGGCGTGTCGAATCGACGGCATAAGCCACACCGCGCCTAGCGTGTGACGTACCGATTCGTTGTAGCTCATCCGGCTCTCGAAATACCGGGTGGGCAGTGAAGGAGAGACTGCGTGCCTGACTCCCGCCGGACCTATGTTCTTGACACATCCGTCCTCTTGTCAGACCCGAAAGCACTGATGCGATTCCACGAACATGATGTGGTGTTGCCTGTTGTGGTGGTGACCGAGCTGGAAGGCAAGCGAAGTCACCCGGAGTTGGGTTACTTTGCTCGGCAAGCCCTTCGATTACTCGATGACCTCCGGGTGGAACATGGTCGCCTAGATGCGCCCATTCCATTAGGCGAGTCGGGCGGAACCCTGCGCATTGAACTGAATCACACCAATGT
>DIUQ01000035.1:22876-29606 GCA_002422375.1 bacterium UBA6154 | reverse complement strand
GTCATATTGCATATTCTCACGAACTGTGGCGAATTTCCGAGTAAAGGGAACCCGGGTGCACCATCCGGGAGTGCATGAGGCACAATCTGCGCGCAACGCACCCCTGGGAGAGGAATACGAATTATGGCTACCGATTACGACGCCCCTCGCAAGACAGATGAGGAGCTCGCTGAGGACAGCCTGGAGGAATTGAAAGCTCGTCGAGCGGAAAAGACCTCGTCTCCCGTTGATGTCGACGAAGCAGAACTTGCAGAATCAATTGAATTGCCAGGCGCTGATTTGTCTTCAGAAAACTTGACTGTCCAGGTGGTTCCCAAGCAAAGTGATGAGTTCACGTGCATGTCGTGTTTCTTAGTTCACCATCGGAGTCAATTTGACCACGAAGGTAAATCGGGTCCGATTTGTAAGGACTGTGCCTAGTTCTGGCGTCTCCGGGTAGGCGAGACAGAATAATTTAGTCTTCGCGCGCCACAATGCGGAATACCGCAACTTCGGCGACAGCGGCCGCCGCTGATGTGATGGCGGCCCACAGGAGAGCGCTGCCGAGCGACACCGAAGGATCTTGAGCGGCCGGGGCTTGGGTGCCCTTCACGGCCCGATACCCCGAGTCCAACATTTTTCGAACTGCCCAGGTTGCGGCCATGGCGGCCAGGGGAGCAACAATGTGTATTGCCACGGAATGTGAGGATTCCTGATTCTCATCCATGGTGCTTGTCTACCATTGAGCACCGGGTGAAACAAGTGCGGGTTGCGTTCAACCAGAAAGTTTGGAATGCCCAAAAGATTGTGCGAAATCCTGTGGATGTCGGGTGGACACGAGCCAGTAACCGTGGGGATCATTTGGATCGGACAATTGAAGAAGCACACCTGGAAGCCCACCCCGTTGCTCAATGTATGCCGTTGAATAATCACCGGCGCGAAATGTCTCCGCCATGGATTCCGGCGAGAGTACATCGACACTAGTCACCATGTCCCTCGGAATACAGGCATCTCCTACGCAAATCGTGGCGGTGTTGGAACTTTCGATCACGTGAATAACGGGTGACCTCCACACGAGGACAATGCTGCCGCCCAGACCCATGCCAGCAAATATTAAGGTTCCCACCCACGGATCAATGGCTGCCGAATAGGCAATGGCCAACATGGTGCTGAATAGCCAGAGAAAGAGGAACGTGCCCCATCGGGGATATACGCGCTCGCGGTAAGTCACAAGTCCTCCGTCACAGCCGATTGCACAGGAGTCTAGGAGTACAGTGAGATGGTCATGCATATAGAACCCGAATCGGCTGCCACTATTCCGGAACGAAGCCCGAATGCGCCGGCGCCAGGTGAGCAGATTCCCACCCACTATCGCTGGTGTTTTGGCTGTGGTGTGGACCACCCGACGGGGCTGCATATGGTGGTTACGGCCGGTCCTAATCTCAACGTCGATGGCGTGTTTACTGTCACTGAGCATCATCAGGGCGCACCAGGTTTGGCACATGGTGGGTTGTTGTCTGCCGCCATCGACGAAGTCCTTGGATCCTTGAATTGGTTAATCGCTGCCCCTGCAGTCACCGGACATTTAGCCTGCGATTTCAAGAAGCCAGTCCCAGTGGGTACAGTGCTTTATGTTCATGCTCATATCGAGTCGGTTCATGGCCGGAAGGTATACACCAGAGCTACAGCTCATATGAATGATCCTGAAGGACCGATTGCTATTGTGGCAAGTGCTCTTTTCGTCCAAGTTGGTGTTGAGCACTTCATGTCACACGGCAACAAGCGAGAAGTCGATGCAGCGCTGACGGATAGGCAAAGTCGGTGGGGGGAGCTGGCAGATAAAACGTCAGGAGACGATCAGCCATTTGAGGTGAACCCGTAATGGTGCCAGTCCACGTACTGATTCAGCGCCTAGATCCTGGACTTCCACTTCCTGCCCGTGAACAGCCAGGCGATGCCGGATTTGACCTTTATGCCATGCAAGCCTGTCGTATTGATCCGGGGGAGCGTTTAGTGATACCGACAGGCGTTGCCATTGCGTTGCCACCGGGCTACGTTGGCTTGATACATCCGAGGAGTGGTTTGGCGGCCAAGCACGGATTTACGCTGGTTAACTCACCGGGCACCATTGATGCCGGGTATCGAGGAGAAATCGCGGTCATTGGTCTGAACACCGGTAAAACATCTCTCGACATTGACCGAGGTGATCGAGTGGCGCAATTAGTCATTCAGCGTTTGCCCGACATAGCATTGGTGGAAGTAGAGACCTTGCCTGGGTCCGTGCGTAGTGCTGGTGGATTCGGATCTACCGGTGGCTTTGGATCCGCCGAATCTGCAGCTGCGAATGCGTGAAAGGATGCTTCAATGACGGAGTCCGCCCCCCAGCAACCGGAGGTTCATCAGGTGAGAGCCAATGGGCCGTTTGACGAGTCAGAGGCGATTTTTGAGGGAATTAACAGAGTGGACTTGGGTGCCCTCTTAATTGCCGTGGCTCCCGGAGTAGAACTCCAGGTGCAAGCGGATCAGGCGAGTGGTCGCATTGCCCAACTGACCCTCAAAGATGGACCCTCTGGGATGCAAATTCACCCGTATGCTGCTCGAAAATCCGGAGGAATGTGGGAGGAAGTACGAGCCCAGATTAAGAAGTCCATTAATGACACCGGCGGGCTCGTCGAAGAAACTACCGGACCGTGGGGAATTGAATTAAACGCACAAATTCAAGCTCAGGGTGAAAATCCCGGCCTCCAGCCAGCTCGTTTCGTGGGGATCGATGGACCTCGATGGTTTCTGCGCGCTGTTTTTCTCGGGAGGGCTGCACGGGATCCGGAAGCGGCAAGGCGCCTGACGGAGTCGCTGCAATCTGCTGTCGTGATTCGTGGGAGCCAGGCTATGGCACCCGGAGCTCCCTTGATTTTGACATTGCCGCGGCCTGGTGACCCTCAGGACAATCCGTCTGGTCCACAACTACCTAATCCCTTTGAGCGTGGCCCCGAAATAACGGAGATACGGTGAGTGTGAATCCTGTCGGCGCATTCATTGACAGAATTAGAGAATGGGCATCCTCATCTGATGCTGGCGATCTACGGGATTATCTGCAGGAACATGCGATCTCAGAAAGAGATCAGCACCTAGAGGAGATTAGCACCTGTCAACCGGGTGCCCAAGTCGAAATCATGGGCACTGTCAAAATTGTGGCAATTCGTCCACCCGATGTAGCTCCTGCTGTCGAGATTGAACTTTCTGATCCATCTGGAACCGTTCACGTGGTGTGGTTGGGGAGGAGAAAGATTCCAGGAATAGTCGCTGGACGCACCTTAAAGGTGTGTGGTCGACTGACGTGCAATACCGAGCGTCCAACGATATTTAATCCTCGGTACGAACTATTACCGCTGAGCCGATGACCGATTCTAAGGACGGTTCATTACCTGACGATTCAGTCGAAAACAGTAATCCATTAGAGCATGAGCTCGTGGAACTGCGCGCGGAACGCATCATTTTGGATAAAGCTATTGGTGGCTGGCGCGGACTGATTGATAGTGGACTTCCTACGCTTGTCTTCATTGTGGCGTATCTGGTGTGGCCAGATAACCTCGCTCGGTCACTCATTGCCGCGCTACTTGCGGGCGCAATTGTGCTGTTTATTCGACTTGTCAGAAGGGATCCACTGACACAAGTTTTGGCAGGGTTTGCTGGAGTTGGCATTGCGGCAGCATTTACTGCCTGGACCGGCGAGGCAGAGAACTTCTTCCTCCCGGGACTTCTCACTAATCTGGCTTATGGTTCTGCGTTTCTAGTCTCCATACTTGTTGGGTGGCCACTGCTCGGCGTGGCACTTGGCTATTTCACGGGCAGTGGCACCTTATGGCGCAAGGAGAAGAATCTCCGGCGCGCGGCGGCGGCTGCGAGCTGGATCTGGGTGGGACTTTTCTTTGGTCGCCTCATTGTTCAGGCGCCGCTGTACTTTGCCGGTGAGGTAGGTTCGCTCGGAATTATCAAAATAGTCATGGGTTGGCCGCTTTTCCTTGGTGCTGCGTACTTCACATATCGCGTATTGGCGCCTGTCTACGCGGTACTGAATGCACGTGAACGTAACGAGTAGTCCTGCACGTGATTAGTGCAGCGCTGCGTGGCCCAACATAGTCTGCAATAAGGGTTCTTGATTAGGTGCTGCCACAAATATGAGTTCGTCACCTATCTCTAGCGAATCGTCTGGGCTTGGGGCAATCACTCTGTCTCCTCGGACAATCGCCACGAGAGCAGTGTCATCTGGCCACCGTTGATCACCTACTCGTGCACCGGCAACAGGTGAGTCATTAGCCAAGGTGATTTCGACCAAGTCCGCATTACCTTGGCGAAAGGTGAAAAGCCTAACAAGGTCACCCACCGATACTGCTTCTTCTACAAGGGCTGACAGCATGCGAGGTGTTGAGACGGCAACGTCGACCCCCCATGATTCGTCGAACATCCATTCATTTTTTGGATGGTTGACACGCGCAACGACCCGCGGTACACCGAATTCAGTCTTTGCCAAGAGGGACACAACAAGATTCACCTTGTCGTCACCAGTAGCGGCAACGACTACGGCACATTCGGATAGCCGAGCTTCCTCGAGCGCACTGACCTCACACGCATCTGCCATAAGCGTTTCCGCACCCGCAACTACTCCGGGTCTGGCCAGTGCGGCATCCCGATCAATGAGGAGAATCTGATGCCCATTGAGAAGGAGTTCCCGGGCAATCGCGCGACCGACCTTGCCCGCTCCAGCGATTGCTACCTTCATGACGTACTCGCGGGGGCCGCAAGGCAGATTGACTCCACCTGTAGTCGTTGATCCGGAGGAAACAACATGTGTACCGAGTCACCTTCCTGGAGCACCATGGATTCGTGGGGTAGTTCCGCTCGCCCGTACCGAGTGATAAATGCAATGTGCGCGTGGGTGGCTTCTTCCAATTCATGTGCATTTCGGCCAAGCCACGATTCGGCCAAGGGCACCTCAGCGAGATTCATGGTGCCTGTCGGATCCGAATACTCCACACTCGCTGAAGTAGGAACGACGGCCTTCATGATCTGTCCGGCTGTCCACGAAACCGTTGCTACCGTCGGAATCCCCAGCCGCTGATAGACGGCCGCCCGTTTTGGATCGTAGATTCGTGCCACAACGTGATCCACTCCATATGTCTCACGTGCTACCCGTGCAGCCAAAATATTACTGTTGTCGCCACTGCTGACAGCCGCAAAAGCATGTGCGCGCTCAATGCCAGCACTTTCTAAGGTCTCTCGGTCAAAGCCGACACCCTTGACCGTGGTACCGGAGAATTCGGGCGAGAGTTTGCGAAAAGCAGAGGCATCCTGATCTACCACGGACACGGAATGACCTTGTTCATCAAGCCACGTAGCAAGGAGTGAACCGACCCGGCCGCACCCCAGAATCACAATGTGCACGGGAACACGCTACACCTAGACGACCTAAAACAGTTACTGCGCAGAGATAGGGCATAGGATCTACGCCTGTGGGTCTCACCGACGCTGTCAAGCGCTTAGTTCTCGGTCGTGCGCTACGCACTGATCGAATGTCAGAGACGTTACTGCCCAAGAGGATTGCTTTACCCGTTTTCGCAAGCGACGCGTTGTCATCTAATGCGTACGCAACTCAAGAGATCCTTCTCGTGCTGTCGTTGGGGGGTGCATCTCTCTTTGCTTTTGGGCCCTGGATCGCTGCGGCAGTCGTGGTTGTCTACTTCACTGTTATTGCCTCATACCGACAAAATGTGCGTGCCTATCCCAATGGCGGTGGGGACTACGACGTAGTTTCTGCGAATCTTGGCTCAAAATGGGGTGTATTCGTGGCAAGTGCACTTCTGATTGATTACGTGCTGACAGTTGCCGTTTCCATCTCTGCCGCGGTTGCCAACCTTGGATCAACAATTTCCTTTGTTGATTTGCACAACGTGTGGTTCGCTGTGGGATTCGTTGTACTCATCACCCTTCTCAACCTGCGAGGCGTAAAGGAATCAGGCGCACTATTTGCCATTCCAACCTATATTTTTATTGCATCAATTTTCATAATGCTGGGAGTCGCCGTATTCAGGTCTCTTCGCGGTGACACCATGTTGGCAGAAAGCGCGAATTGGACAATCGAGCACGAAGGTGTCCTAACCGGATTTGCCCTCGTGTTTTTAGTTGCCCGCTCATTTTCCTCGGGTACAACAGCTCTGACGGGTATTGAAGCCGTGGCAAATGGTGTTCCGGCCTTCCGAGAACCCAAGTCCAAGAATGCGGCCACCACCCTCTTGCTATTGGGCCTGATCAGTATGACCATGTTTAGCGGAATCACGTGGTTGGCCCTCAAAACCGGTGTCAAAATCACAGAGAACAATGCGGAGTTGATTGGACTGCCCGAAGGTGACATTCAAAAAACTGTCATAGTTCAAGTTGCCGCTGCTGTCTTTAACAATGTTGAGTGGATCGTCCTCGTGATTTCCTTGGCGACCGCATTGATCCTCGCACTGGCAGCTAACACTGCATTCAATGGCTTCCCCGTTATGGGCTCGATCCTGGCACGAGACGGTTACCTCCCTCGTCAACTGCACACGAGAGGTGATCGACTCGCATTCAGTAACGGAATATTGGTGTTGTCTGGCCTAGCAATTGTGCTGATCATTGGCTTCCAAGCCGATGTCACCAAATTAATCCAGTTGTACATCATTGGTGTGTTCATTGCCTTCACGCTGAGTCAGTTAGGCATGATCAA
>DIUQ01000035.1:0-22803 GCA_002422375.1 bacterium UBA6154 | reverse complement strand
CGGAGCATGGATTGTGCTCGTGGCGTTGCCCATAATATTTCTTGGAATGCTCGGGATTAACCGCCACTACGAGATGGTGCGACGTGAACTATCTACATTGGAAACCGATCACGTCATGCTGCCAGCACGAGTTCACGCACTTGTCCTCGTCTCCAAAATTCATAAACCAACGCTGAGAGCGCTCGCCTATGCGAGGGCCAGCCGACCAAATGTGCTGGAAGCGCTTACTGTCAATGTTGATGATCGAGAGTCGCAACTCCTAGAGGAGGAATGGTCCCGTCGCGCCATACCTGTGACCCTCAAGATTTTGGATTCACCATATCGAGAAATTACCCGGCCGATTATTGATTACGTGAAGAACATTCGTTCTGAATCGCCTAATGATCTGATTGCTGTCTTTGTGCCCCAATACGTAGTGGGGCATTGGTGGGAGCAAATACTCCACAATCAATCGGCATTGAGGCTGAAAAGCCGTCTACTTTTTTCGAATTCGGTCATGGTGATTAGCGTTCCTTGGCAGTTGGAATCAAGTGAAAGCAGTTTGGCCAACGATTTTGATAACGAAGTAACTGGTGGGTGAGCGTCCCATGGAGGTGGGGGACCGGTTTACGCTCACCATCGGGGCGATCGCCCATGGTGGTCACTTCATTGCGCACGCTCATGATTCCACCATCTTCGTGCGCGGAGCCATGGAGGGTGAGCTTGCTCTCGTTGAGATAACGCACTATCGCAGAAGGGTCTTCTTTGCCCATGCCGTTGAAATTCTTGAGCCGAGCCGCTATCGAGTGAAACCTCCGTGTAGTGCCAGCGTGGAGTGCGGTGGATGCGATTTTCAATTTATTGGGCTGGATCATCAAAGAGTATTGAAGGCGCAGGTTGTTCGAGAGTCACTGATCCGGTTCGCTGGCATGGGGCCAGTAGAAGCCCAGGAACTCGTCGGAAGATCAATTACTGGCATGGATTCGGGCGGTGACTGGCGCACACGTTCCCGATTCGTGTGGCAAGGCGGTTGGTCAATGCGCAAGGTAGGTTCAAGTGAGCTTGTTGCAACGCCAGAGTGCACTGTCATTACTCCAGAGATGCGTGATGCGTTGTCGGAATGTTCGCCGGATAAAACAGGTGAATATTTTGTCGTGCAAGGGGACCATAGAGTTAGTATCGGACAGGCTGACATTGTGCTCAGAGGTCCTGCTTCCATTCGCCACAAATTATTCAATGTGACGTGGGACCTCACTCCGCGAATATTTTGGCAAGCGCACTACGGTGTAATCGACGCCATTTCGTTATTCCTCAGTGATCATGTGAACTTTGACCCATCGGAATCATGGTGGGATTTGTATGGGGGAGTTGGAGTTTTTTCAGCATTTCTCATGGACAGGGTTCACCATGTGACTCTGGTGGAGGGCGATAGGCATGCCATTGCCGCCGCTCGTGTGGCATTCTCCGGGGTCCAAGATGTGACTATTCGGCATGCTGATATGGGAGAGTTCATTGGTGCTCACACCGCGGACACAGCGCCGTTTGGCGTAATACTTGATCCACCGCGCTCAGGTTTAGGCACCGATCTCGCACGAGCTTTGGTCAATATTGCACCGCAGGTGCTTGTCTATATCGCCTGTGATCCTGTGGCTTTAGCACGTGATCTTAAAATTTTGACCGAGCACTATTCCATCGAGGCCTTGAACGTTGTGGATGCCTTTCCCATGACTGCCCACATGGAGTCAATCGCCATACTGCGTCGAATCAGGCCCGGAGCAGATTTATCTTGATGTCAAGATAAATCTGATAGTATTTTGATGTCAAGATATCTCACACTTCGTGGAGGGCAGCGTGTCCGATTCACCCCATCCGAACTCATTTTCCGCGCGCCAACATCTCGTTGTCGGAGATCAGACGTTTGAGATTTTCGCCGTTGATGCTGTCCCAGGTGCAGATCGTTTGCCCTTCACGCACAAGATTCTGCTGGAAAACTTACTGCGCACCGAAGATGGTGCCAATGTCACCCGTGAGGTGATTGCTTCTGTGGGTTCCTGGGACCCCAGTAGTGAACCATCACAGGAAATCCAATTTACGCCGGCTCGCGTGGTGATGCAGGATTTTACCGGTGTCCCGGTAGTCGTCGATTTGGCCACCATGCGTGAGGCTGTCAAGGAATTGGGGGGAGACCCGACAAAGATCGAACCCCTTAATCCATCAGAGCTGGTTATTGATCACTCAGTCATTGCCGACTTTTTCGGTCACCTTGACTCAGCGGAAAAGAACGTTGAGTTGGAATATTCACGCAACCGTGAGCGGTACCAATTCCTGCGGTGGGGGCAAAGCGCTTTTGAGGAATTCAAAGTTGTTCCACCGGGGACCGGCATTGTGCATCAGGTTAATATCGAAAATTTGGCTCGGGTGATTATGTCTCGTCACGGTCGGCTATACCCCGATACTGTCGTCGGGACGGACTCCCACACGACCATGGTGAATGGCTTAGGCGTTTTGGGTTGGGGAGTGGGCGGCATAGAAGCCGAAGCCGCCATGTTAGGTCAACCTGTTTCCATGCTCATACCCCGTGTTGTTGGATTCAAGCTCACCGGCGAACTTCCTGCAGGGGTGACAGCGACGGACCTAGTGCTCACCATCACGGAAATGTTGCGCCGCCACGGTGTAGTGGGCAAGTTTGTGGAGTTCTACGGAGCCGGCGTCAGTCATGTTTCTCTAGCGAACCGAGCAACCATTGGCAATATGAGTCCCGAATACGGCAGTACGGTCGCAATATTCCCCATTGATGACATTACCTTGGACTATCTTGCCCTGACCGGTCGAAGCTCCGAACATATTGATCTGGTGAGAACGTATGCGCAGCGACAGGGCTTGTGGCACGATCCGGATAACGAACCGATATATTCCGAACTCATTGAGTTGGACATGTCCACAATTGTGCCGAGCATTGCTGGTCCAAAGCGACCTCAGGATCGAGTGGAACTGACTCACGCGCAGTCTGCTTTCCAGGCAGCACTAGAGGACTACACGAAAAACCCCCAAGCAACTGCTACCACGAGCGTCTCCGGCGAACCCGTTCAATTTGGACACGGTGCCGTGGCAATAGCGGCCATAACTTCATGCACAAACACATCAAATCCCGCCGTCATGCTCGGTGCAGGCTTACTAGCCAAGAATGCCGTTGAACGCGGACTATCAGTCAAGCCCTGGGTAAAGACCACACTTGCCCCTGGATCGAAAGTAGTGAGCGATTACTACGAGAAATCAGGTCTTCAGTCTTACCTAAATATGCTGGGGTTTGACACTGTGGGCTACGGGTGCACCACATGTATTGGGAACTCTGGTCCACTCATCCCCGAAGTTTCCGCGGCTGTGAACGAGCATGACCTTGCTGTCACAGCGGTGCTGAGTGGAAACAGGAATTTCGAAGGCCGCATAAATCCAGATGTGAAAATGAATTACTTAGCCTCGCCACCGCTGGTGGTGGCCTATGCGCTTGCCGGCACCATGGACATTGACCTTGTTCACGATCCATTGGGGTTAGATGGCAATGGTCAACCTGTTTTTCTGCATGATATTTGGCCTTCCGATATGGAAATTGAGTCCGTGATGTCGAGTTCCATTGATTCGGACATGTATGTCCGTCGCTACGCGGATGTCTTTGCTGGCGATTCTGAATGGCGTTCACTACCGACACCGGAGGGCGAAATATTCTCATGGGATCCGGAGAGCACGTACGTTCGCAAACCCCCCTACTTTGATGGCATGACACGAGAGCCACAGCCCGTCGCAGATATTCAGGGCGCACGTGTGTTGGCTAAGTTAGGTGATTCCGTAACGACAGATCACATTTCTCCAGCAGGCTCAATCAAGGTTGATTCTCCGGCGGGCCGGTACTTGCTCGATCAAGGTGTGGATCGACAGGATTTCAATTCCTACGGATCGCGCCGTGGGAATCACGAAGTCATGATTCGAGGCACATTTGCGAATATTCGACTCAAGAATCTGTTGCTAGATGGGGTAGAAGGCGGATTCACCATCAACTTTGCTGATCCTGACAGACCTGTCACCACCATCTTTGACGCTGCAGAGGCATATCGGCAGGCTGGTGTACCGCTCGTCATCCTCGCCGGCAAGGAATACGGCTCCGGGTCTAGCCGGGATTGGGCTGCAAAGGGCACGGCTCTCCTTGGCGTTACTGCGGTTATCGCTGAATCCTATGAAAGGATTCACCGCTCCAACCTGATAGGCATGGGGGTACTGCCACTGCAATTCTTGGAAGGGGACAGTGCAGCTTCGCTGGGATTGCACGGTGACGAGACCTTCGACATCACGGGGATTACCGAACTTAATAGCGGATCTACCCCAACCACGGTGCGCGTGGGCGTGACGTCTACCGATGGTGCGGAGAGAGAGTTCACGGCACGCGTTCGAATCGACACCCCAGGTGAGGCTGACTACTACCGTAACGGTGGGATTTTGCAGTATGTGTTGCGTAGCTTGCTGTAGGTCATGACGAACTTACCACCTGGGTGGCCATCCGGTGTGGTGTTGCCCACAGATCCAGATTTTGAGACGTCGATCACCAAATGGTTGTTGGACCAGGTGCCGGGGGAGTTCCGATCAACCGCATTAGTTCGAGATCCGATAGCCCTTGGTTGGGTGGTTCGCCACATAATTGCAGACCAAATCGCCTCCCTACGTCAGCTCTATAGCCTGAGTCGAAGTGAGGAATCAGTATCCGATATCACCGCAACTATGGACTCCCTGAGTACCGTCGGTGCGGATCTCGTTCGAGTACTGCGGGAGGTGGATCTTGTCCGAAGTTTCCTGCTGGCGGGGACGGGCATATCGCCCGGTTCTGACCTAGACTAGGGCGGTGACGATTCTCGATTCTATTCACGACCCGCGGGATGTTCGGGCGCTGTCACCAGAGAAGCTACCCCAGCTGGCCAGTGAAATCCGAGAATTTCTGGTGGATAAAGTCTCGGCGACGGGCGGACATTTAGGTCCAAACCTGGGAGTCGTGGAGCTCACGATCGCAGTACACCGAATTTTTCGTTCTCCCAGTGACATGATCATCTGGGATACTGGTCATCAGGCCTACGTCCACAAGATTCTTACGGGACGCGCTGCGGATTTCGACAGCTTGCGACAAGAAGGTGGCCTGAGCGGTTACCCCAGTAGGCAGGAGAGCGTCCATGATCTCGTGGAAAACTCCCATGCGTCCACTGCGCTGTCCTATGCGGATGGTCTCGCCAAGGCGTGGGAACAACGAGGAATTCTCGGTGAACAGCATGTAGTAGCGGTCATTGGCGATGGTGCTCTAACCGGCGGAATGGCCTGGGAGGCGTTGAACAATATTGCAGCCTCTGATCGACCTATCGTGATTGTCGTTAATGACAACGCGCGCAGTTACTCGCCGACCATTGGCGGGTTAGCTCATCATTTGGCCTCCTTGCGCACAGCACCTCAGTATGAACGCGTCATGGGATGGGGAAAGCGCGTGCTGCACCGTACTCCCGTTGTTGGGCAACCAATCTATGAAGCCCTCCACGGTATGAAAAAGGGGGTAAAAGATGTAGTCGCTCCCCAAGGCATGTTTGAGGACCTAGGGCTTAAATACATTGGCCCCATCGATGGTCATAATGAATCGGAATTAGAGTTTGCGCTCGCATTGGCCCGGGATTTCAATGGGCCTGTGATTGTCCACGCCATGACGCACAAGGGCCACGGGTACGGACCAGCGGAGCGTGATGAAGCCGATCGATTCCACGGTGTTGGTGTGATTGATCCTGAAACGGGAATTCCGTTGAAGGCTTCCGGCCCAACCTGGACACAGGCATTTTCCGATGAACTTGTTGAGATCGGGCGCGCGCGGCCTAATGTGGTTGCCATCACGGCCGCCATGCTCGGCCCTACTGGTCTGGATAGGTTCGCCCAGGAATTCCCTGACCGAATCTTCGATGTCGGTATTGCCGAACAACATGCAGCGACGCATGCGGCCGGGTTGGCGTATGGAGGCATGCATCCAGTGGTGGCCGTTTACGCCACCTTTCTGAATCGTGCATTTGACCAGGTGCTCATGGACTGCGCTTTACACAAAGCGGGAGTCACATTCATCCTCGACAGGGCTGGTGTGACAGGAGACGATGGCGCTAGTCACAACGGCGTCTGGGATATGTCCATGCTGCAAATAGTTCCTGGTCTGCGCATTGCCGCGCCGCGAGACGGTGCCACTTTGCGGCGGGCGCTGCGCGAATCCATTGAGATATCCGATGCGCCCTCGGTGATCAGATTTAGTAAGGGATCCATCCCCGAACCCATCCATGCAATTGCTGAAGACCACGGAGTAGACATTCTGGCCATGCATGGTTCGGCCGAGGTGTGCATAGTCGCTATTGGTTCCTTTGCTGGATTAGGTCTCGAAATCGCTGAGGGGTTGCGGGCCCAGGGGATAGGGTCTCAAGTAATTGATCCGCGGTGGGTTAAGCCGCTATCGGCTGCGGTGATCCAACGAGCACAAGACTCACGCTTGGTTATTGTGCTGGAAGACGGCATCAGAGTTGGGGGTGTCGGGGCAGCTATCAGCCAGGCACTCCGTGACTCCGAATCAGACATTCCGGTCCGGAATTTCGGCACACCGCTCGAGTTCTTAGACCACGCCCAACGGGGGGCCATTTTGCAGCGATTGGGCCTGACCGCGCAGGAGATCACTCGCTACATTACCGAGTGGATGTCCCAACGCGGAATGAGCATTTCCGACGATTCTGAACGACATTCACCCAGTGACTATCTGAGCTCCTGACGTCGAGGCGCTCCGTACCCAAGCGCCCATTACCCAAGCGCCCATTACCCAAGCGCCCATTACCCAAGCGCCCATTACCTAAGCGGGAACGCTCGCAATACCTCGGGGGAGGAACGGCGTGGCGGAGACTCCCATACGATCCAAGTATGGGGTAATTCCTCCCAGCCAGAATGGCCAACCAGCTCCCAGAATCATGCACAAGTCTAGATCCTGAGGTTCGGCGACAACACCTTCCGCCAACATGATGCGGGCCTCTTGTTCCACTGCGGCCAAGGCGCGGTCCAGAATCTGACCAGGTGTCATGGTGCTGGGCGAATCTCCGAAAATGGCCGCTACACGCGGGTCCAGAGTCTTGTTCCCGTCGGCGTCCCACACCCACACTCCAGGGATCCCTTGTTTAACAAGTTCACCCATTTTTGTCGAAACGTGGAATCGATCAGGGAAATGACCATTGAGTGTCTCGGCCACATGCTGGGCAACAGCCGGTCCGACCATCTGCACGAGAACAAACGGCTCCATGGGAAGACCTAGAGCATGAACCGCGGCATCTGCGTCTGCGAAACTAGCACCTTCATCAACGCAGGCAATAATCTCACCGAGGAATCGATTGAGCAATCGATTTACGACGAAAGCGGGCGCATCGGCGACAAGTACACACGATTTCTTCAAACCCTTACCCACGGCGAAAGCTGTGGCTAGCGTGGCATCGTCTGTTTTATCGGCGCGAGCTATTTCTAGCAGTGGCATGACTGCGACCGGGTTGAAGAAATGGAATCCCACAACACGTTCTGGATGAGATAGTCCACTCGCCATCTCTGTCACCGACAAAGATGATGTGTTGGTTGCTAGAACACATTCAGGGGTGACAACAGCCTCCACCTCTGCGAAAACCTTCTTCTTCACATCCATCTGCTCGAAGACAGCCTCGATAACAAAGTCAGCGTCAGCGAAGCCGTCTTTGGAAGTTGACCCAGTGATGAGTGCCTTCAAACGGTTTGCTTTGTCTGGCGAAACTCTCCCCTTACTGAGGAGCTTGTCAATTTCACTGTGGGCGTAGCCGACTCCCTTGTCGACTCGCTCCTGATCAAGATCTGTCATGACTACCGGCACCATCAACTGGCGGGCGAACAACAGTGCAAGTTGGCTAGCCATAAGTCCCGCCCCGACAATCCCCACTTTGTTGACTGGACGAGCAAGTGATTTATCAGGGACACCGACTGGCTTCTTAGCCCGGCGCTGCACTAGGTCAAATGAATAGAGGGATGCGCGGAGTGGATCGCTCATGACGAGCTCCGTCAGCGCGGCATCTTCGGCATCAAACCCTTCGGATCGGGTAGCGGTCTTGGCCGCCGCGACAAGGTCGAGGGCAACATAGGGCGCACGTGTAGCGCCGTGTATGCGACTCTCGACCTGCTGCCGGTATCCGTCAACCACCGCATCCCATGAATCCCGATCAATAGAGGCCCTATCAACTGTGAGATCTCCACGGACGACCTGAGCTGCCCACAGGATGGACTGCTCCAGGAAGTCAGCCGGTGCCAGCATGATGTCCATGACGCCCAGACGGACGGCGTCCTTGGGCTTCATTTGGCGATTTTGACTCATGGAATTAGTGATGATCACCTCGAGGGCATTAGCAGGGCCAACTAGGTTGGGCAGGAGCCACGCGCCTCCCCAACCTGGTATCAGGCCGAGAAAGACCTCGGGTAGTGACAAAGCAGCGGCATCGGCGGAAACCGTTCGATAATTGCAATGTAGAGCCAATTCCAAGCCACCACCCATGGCAGCTCCATTGACAAAAGCGAAAGTGGGTACGTCCATTTCACCCAACCGACGCATCACGTTGTGCCCCAGTTTCCCAAATGACTCAATGATGGACGGGTCATTCACCATGCTCATGGCGGATAGATCCGCACCCACAGCAAACACAAACGGCTTGCCCGTTACTGCGACAGCTGCCACCCCCGGTGTTTGGTCAATGAGGTCGAGGGCAGTATTCAATGACGCTAGACCACCGGGACCGAAAGTGGAAGGTCGAGTGTGATCCTTCCCGTTGTCCAAGGTGATAAGTGCCATGCTGCCTGCACCCAAGGGCATTTCCAAGAAACGGACTCGGGCTTGGGTCACGACTTCATGCGGGTTTTCTGGAGTGGTCATTAGTTTCCGCTTCCTACGAGATTTTCCCAAATAACAGTTCCACCCATGCCCAAACCAATACACATGGTGGTGATTCCATACTTGGCCTGAGGATTGACGACAAAGTCACGAGCCAAATTAGCCATTAGTCGAATACCGCTAGATGCCAAGGGGTGTCCAACGGCGATTGCTCCACCCATGGGGTTTACTCGGGGGTCGTCGTCCGCGATACCGAAGTGATCAAGGAATGCCAATACCTGAATAGCAAACGCTTCATTGATTTCGAATAAATCGATGTCTCCGATGCTGAGACCGGCCTTTGCCAATGCCTTCTCGGTACTCGGGACAGGTCCAACACCCATAACTTCCGGCTCAACCCCGGCAAAAGCGAAACTCACCATGCGCATTTTCTTGGTCAGACCAAGTTCGTCGGCCACACGTTCATTGGCCAATATCGCCGCAGTGGCACCATCAGATAGTCCGGATGCGTTGCCAGCCGTCACTCGACCATGCGGACGGAACGGGGTTTTGAGAGAGGCTAAACCTTCTAAGGACGTCCCGGGACGAGGCGACTCGTCCTCCGTCACCAGGGTAACTCCTAACTCGGCTGACCGCGCAGCCACAGGAACTAAATCCGGTTGAATGAGTCCATTGGCATAAGCCTTGGCCGTCTTCTCCTGGGAACCGAGTGCAAAAATGTCACATCGTTCTTTGGTGAGGTGCGGGAATCTGTCATGCAAGTTTTCCGCTGTTTTGCCCATCAACATGGCTTCTGGGTCCACGAGTCGTTCCGACAAGTAGCGGGGATTGGGATCGACTCCTTCACCCATGGGATGGTGAGTCATGTGCTCAACGCCGCCGGCCAGAGCGAGGTCGTAGGCGCCAGCCATGATCGCACTAGACAAGGTGGTGACTGCTGTCATGGCTCCAGCGCACCAGCGGTCAATGGAATACCCCGGCACTGAGGATGGAAGCCCGGAGAGCAACGCGACAGAGCGACCAATATTCATCCCTTGGTCACCCATCTGTGTCGCTGCGGCAATGGCAACATCGTCTATGCGATCCGCGGGCAACTGAGGGTTTCGTCGAAGGAGCTCTCGAATGACTTTCACCACCAGATCGTCGGCTCGTGTTTCCGCGTACAGGCTTTTGGCCCGGGCGAAGGGGGTGCGAGCACCATCGACAAAAACCACATTTTCACGTTCAGCCATGTATTCCTCCTCAGGAAATACCTATGTTACCCGCAAGTAACTTAGCAGGTGACTGAAATTAGTGATTCACTTCCGGTGGCGTAGCCTGCTTGGGAATATCCGGTGGCTGGGCGTCTCGACATGATTGAAGGATGGGGGAGACCAGTTGGCGCTGCCAGGGACGAGCGCCACCGGCGGACAGTCGGGCATCGACATCAGATCCCCAGCCCTCCCAACACATTCGGCGGATTAAGTCAGGTAGCACGATATTTTCAACGGGGATACACATGTCCTCAGACAATTGAGCAAGTGCACTTTTCACACATTCCAAGCGCGCAAATGCAGCTGGATTCTTGTCCGTCCAGGACTTGGGTGGTGGAGGACCCTCCGATCGCGGAGGATTCCCTGGTAGGTCCGACTCGGGCAGAGAATAGGCTCTCTCCACAGCAGACCACCACTGTGACAAGTATTTGTGGGCGCCGCGACCATTAAATTCTTTGAGTGACCGGAGTTTCTCGCTAGTGGTGGGACGAGCGTTCGCGGCCGCAATAATTGACCGATCAGGCAAGATTCGTCCCGGTGCTATATCTCGACGTCGTGCAATGTCGTCTCGAGTAATCCAGAGTTCTCGAACAATGCCACGCGCTCGAGGGGCGCGGATGGAGTGCACCCCGGATGTCCGCCGCCACGCCTCGCCACTGGGTGGTTTCGGTTGCCAACGCGTGAGGGCATCGAACTCCTGTTGTGCGAGATCCCATTTATTCGCTTCTCGAAGTGAGACCTCGAGGGAGTCGCGCAACTCAATGAGCAGCTCAACATCAAGGGCCGCATAGGTCAACATGTCACTCGTCAGAGGGCGTTGCGACCAATCGGCTGCTCCATGCCCCTTTTCCAAGTATTCACCAAGTTCCGACTCCACCAGCCCAGCAAGGCCAACACGCTCACGACCCAAAAGGCGCCCGGCAAGTTCCGTGTCAAACAGGGATTGTGGCGTCAAACCAACCTCTCGCAGACATTCCAGGTCCTGCGTTGCTGCGTGAATGATCCATTCNNNGCGATACCCGAGCCCTCGCGTTTAATCTGAATCAGGTAGGCGCGCTGCGAATAGGTAAAACCGGAGGCTCGTTCTGCATCCACGGCAATAGGTCCAGTGCCACGATGAAGTAGTTCGGCGTAACGATTCAGATCGTCTGGAGAACTCACCACAGGTGCAACCGAACCTCGCAAGGAAAAAGGAGTTCGCTGGGTTACCTCGGGGACTTCATCCACGGCGGCGGGCAGATAGAACGGGAACAACGCCATCGGATAAGGGGGTTAAGCCACCCGCAAATTCCAAGCAGGCCATCCAGGCCTGGAGGTGCTGGGCTAGTGAGTCCATAGGCACATTGTCGGTTTCCCGCGGAGTCCACGATGCCCGAACTTCAACAAATCCATCGGAGGGTCTATCTGCCAGTGAGCCGAAGGAGTCGCCGCAGTTGGTGGTCACCGTACCGCCTAGTTCATCCAACATGAGCGTGTGCGTTGCTTCTGTCACCCAACTCCACGCCACCTCTCGCATTAGTTCATCGTTGAGTAAATCTGCCTCCAGCGTGGCGCGGATAAATATGACGACTCGGAAGGTTCCATTCCATTCCTCAACGCCATCTGGGTCGTGCAGGAGCACGAATCGACCCGAAAACGTGTCTTGTTCAGGATCAGCCGGTTCAGCGACAAGAGCCAATGCATGTGGCGCAAGGCGAGCTGGCGCGGGAACTTCAGACAGAATGATGTCCGGCCGAGATACAAACGAAGTGATGTCAGCTACCGCGGCGGTAAATGCCTGGGGATCATTGCCAACCGCTCTCACATTGCAAGGCTAATGATCTCTGTGCGCAACAAGCTCTTGGCACGCCGGCAGAGCATCAGGAGTTTGTTGGCTCGAATGTCACGCTGATGGAATTTATGCAATATCGAAGATCTGTGGGGGTCTCAAACCCTTCACCTTCAAAAACGTGCCCTAGGTGCCCACCGCACGTAGCGCAACGCACTTCCGTGCGAACCCGGCCCAAGGATCGATCCTCGAGGAATAGGACACGGTCTTGCGCCAAGGGGGAGAAGAAGCTCGGCCAGCCACAATGGGAGTCGAATTTCGTGTCACTGCGGAAGAGTTCGCTTCCGCAGGCCCGACACGAATATGACCCGGTGGCGTGGTTGTCCGTATATTGACCGGTAAAGGCTGGCTCGGTGCCGGCTTCCCGGAGCACGTGGTATTCCTCGGGTGAAAGTGCGGCTTTCCAGTCTTCCTCTGTCTTATGAACTCGATACGGGGTGCCATCAGGGCGCAAGGAGCCGTCGACGGCTGGAGTGGAGTGCGACATGGTGTCACTGTACTTTGCGGGTCACCTTTCCACCTGATGGCGATGTTTCCCGAGGTGGACTTCCTGAACAAATACTGATTTTCGTGAGAAGATGAACTGTGCTATTTGATGTGCTTGAGAACTCTGGTGCGTGGCTTTCGGACTCCGAATTGGAGCAAGCTCGTAACAATCTGCCGATCGTGTACGTAGATGCCATTCCCGTTCGAGTGGACTCCGCCGGAGCTGTTACCGAGATTGGACTACTTCTGCGTGCTTTGCCAGATGGAAGCATTAGTAGGGCGGTCGTGTCGGGGAGGATTCTGCACAAGGAGCGCGTCCGCGACGCACTCATGCGCCACTTGGAAAAGGATCTTGGCGCCATGGCGTTTCCCCGACTCCCCGCATCACCCCAACCATTCACGGTCGTGGAGTATTTCCCCGATGCATCCGTAACGGGCTTCCACGATCCTCGTCAGCACGCCATTTCCCTGGCTTTCATTGTGCCTATTGACGGCGAATGCAGTCCATCTCAAGATTCATTGGATCTCATTTGGGTCACCCCCGAGAAAGCCACGAGCCCCGATTTTGAGTCAGAAATATCCGGCGGCCAAGGACGACTCGTCCGCATGGCATTGGCTCACGTTGGATTACTGCCCTGATTGGTAATTGGGGAAATCTGGTGCTGTCTTATTAATTTTCCCCACTAATGCTGCATGCAAATCTGGCTGACCAAATGCGTATCCCATCTCCACGAATGCATCGTCAGCGGAAGGGTTGAACTCTTCGTTTTGTCCGCGAAGAATTTGCGACTTAATAACAGCCATGGAGTATGGGGAGCAGTTAGCTACTAGATCGGCGGCATATTGCTGTGCGTCAATCACGGGTTGATCGGATGCCCCATGAACCATGCCGAGGGCAAGTGCATCACTGCCGGAAATTGTTCTGCCGCTGATCAACAGATCGGTTGCCGCGCCTAGCCCGATCAACCGGGGGAGTAACCACGCTATCCCGTATTCCGCAATCAGTCCCAGACGAGCAAATGTGGAACTCAGTGTCGCGTCCTTGTGGACGAATCGGATATCAGCGCTCATAGCGATAACAAATCCCAGACCGGCAGCGGGGCCATTTATTGCGGTGATAACCGGAGTCTTTAGATGGAGATACTTGCCGGGAACGGTCGCATGGCTCTGGCCTTGGAGAAATCCTTGGACCAAGTCGGGGTCGTGTCCCAGTACGCTCAGATCAGCACCAGAGCAGAACCCTCGACCGGCACCGGTCACGACTATCGCGCGAACCTCCGGATCGTTGTCAGCGTAAGTGAGTAAATCCGAATAGGTGTGAATCATGTCAGGAAAGAGTGCATTGAGCTTCTCTGGCCGATTGAAAGTGATGGTGGCTATTCGATCAGAAACTTCATATAGGACATGATCGCTCGAAGGTGCGTTGGTCATGGAGTATTCATACCAGCAAACCGGTGGAAGTTGGCGGGTACGTGGGGACTAAGCGTCGTATGGATCTATTCCCATCAGTGTTTCATCTTCGGGAGTCAGGTGTTTGTCCGGTTCATCGAACTGATCAAATTGAGGGTCCGCTCGCTGTTCATCTGTTTCATCAGAGTAGTAAGTATCGGAACCTTCAACATGCATAGCAGCCTGTTCGGCCGGCACCCAGGGAGCCGGATTAAGTCCTCCCGCATGCATGGGATCATCACTGGAATCTTCTGCATCTTCGACCGCTAGCACTTCCTCCGTGTCTTCGAGCGGATAGGAATATCCATCGAGGGATCCCTCTCCACCAAATTCGCCTGTGATGCCCCGAGCTGCGTTGCGAGTTGCCTCCGCCTCCATAATCATGCTGAGCCGGTCAGCTTGGTCAGCAGAATCACCCGCTGGATCGGTCATGTCCACCGTTGTTCGGGCAATCTCATCAGGTGTATCTATATCGCTGCTCATAGGTGAAATCTACCTCGGAGTAGCCTCCGATGCGCCACCTGCACATGCATTCGTGCCAGACTATTGACATGACGGCGATTGCTGAAGAACGTGACACATTAGACCTGCTCACACAATTGGAGCCGGTGGTTGAACAGGAGCTCAATCGCCATATCCAACAAGCTAAATCTTGGTATCCGCATGACTACATTCCGTGGGATGAAGGAGCCAATTTCGCCCACCTCGGTGGTGAAGACTGGACCCCCGAGCAACGTCGATTCAGCGAGGCTGCTCGGACGAGTTTGATTATCAATCTGCTCACTGAGGACAATTTGCCCAGCTATCACCATGAGATAGCCAGCATTTTTGGTCGTGATGGCGCATGGGGCGAATGGGTCGGACGATGGACAGCAGAGGAAGGCCGACACGGAACAGCGATTCGTGACTACCTGGTCGTCACTCGAGCTGTCGATCCGGTGGCATTAGAGGACGCTCGGATGTCTCATATGGAGGCAGGGTTTGAAGCGATACACCCCGGGATATTGGCGGGGCTGTCGTACGTTTCATTTCAGGAATTGGCCACCCGCGTATCGCATCGCAATACGGGTATCGCGACGGGTGATCCCATCGCTGAGGCNNAGTGTGCGCGACTTTGCCATGCCGGGGCACGGCATTGACGGCTTCCAGCGTAAAGCAGTGGAAATCGCCGTAGCAGGTATTTACGATCTCAAACAGCATCGTGACGAGGTGCTCATGCCGGTATTGAGGAAGTGGAAGATATTTGAACGTAATGACTTTTCCGCAGAAGGCGAAGCTGCGCGTGATGAGTTAGCTGAGATTCTTGCAGACATGGATGTCAATGTGAATCGATTCGAGGAGCGACGCGATGCCCTCCGAGCCAGGCTCGCCGCCCGCGATTGAGCCATCAGGATCGGCAGATGCTTGGCAGGCCCAGTGGGAGGACAGGGTTCGTTGTGCACTTCTCGATCAGAACACGAAACTCATGGGGGCCCTGTATGCCGAATTACGTGCCAAATACCAGCCGCCACTCGCTTCGCGAATCTGGTTAGAGGCGGTCTCAGGGTGGGATTCCAGTGCTGTCACTGGCTAGCGTGTGGCCAGATTTTTGGCGCGTTCGCCAGAGACAGGCCAGCACTGCTGATAAACACATCGGTGTCCGAGGGGGGACTTGAACCCCCATGCCCTTTTGGGGCACTAGCACCTCAAGCTAGCGCGTCTGCCTATTCCGCCACCCGGACTGGGTTGCCGCTTGCGCGGCGAAGCGCAACTATACCGAGCGCCCGGGATAGATAGTCTTGGGTGCTCGGGACGTGCCCGAGGAGCCTTCACGTGATCGGATCGAATACCCGTGGCGTTACTCGCTGATGTGAACCCTATCGCCAAACGAATCCTGATGGGAAACGCATTTTCCGCACTCGGGTCGGGACTGACCCTGCCGTTCCTTGTCATCTACCTAGGAGAGGTTCGTGGTTTAGGCGTTGCTACCGGGGGTCTGATCGTGGCCTACATAGCCATTGTCAGTTTGGTGGCCACCGCGCCGGTAGGTGCTCTGGTGGACAGGGTTGGGCCGCGCCCCGTGATGATAGTGGCGCTCGTGGTGACGGGAATCGGTGTGGCTGGACTCTCGCAGGTGGATTCACTTGCGCTCGCCCTGACCGTTGCCACGGTATTTGCCTTGGGGGAGTCAGGCGTGTGGGCTCCGCAGAGCGCGCTATACGCCCGCGTGACCCCTCCCGAATATCGACAAAAGATATTCGGGCTGCAATTCATGCTCCTCAACCTTGGATTGGGTGTTGGGGGATTGGTCTCCGCACTTATCGTTAATGTCAACGACGTTGGTACTTTCTCCACCCTCTATCTCCTAGATTCACTCACCTTTTTCATCTACGCAGGAATTCTGTTTACTCTGACTGGCGTTGGCGTGGGACGAGAAGGGGAGAATCTCACAGACCAAGCTTCCAGTGCATCCATAACACCTGCCCACAAGACTGGTTATCGCCTCATTGCCCGTGACAAGGCCATGCGGCATCTTGTTCTTGCGTCCCTGGTCATGTTGACTTTCGGATACGGTTCCTTGGAAGTTGGCTTACCCATTTACGCCACTGTGATTGGGAATCTCGATGTTTCTTTTCTCGGTCTGGCATTCGGCGTTAACACCGCGGTAGTCGTTGTAAGTCAACTGGTAGTCATCAGAATCCTCCGAGGCAGATCTCGGAGCAAAACCGCCGGAATTGTTGGACTTGTTTGGGCTCTGGCCTGGTTGCTTGTCGGAATATCCATTGAATTTGACACTCTCGTCGCGGGCGGTCTCATTTGTCTGGGGGTAGGGATTTTCGCGATTGGCGAAACCATGTGGTCCCCGGTCATTCCGGCAATCGTCAACGATTTAGCACCGCACAACCTCCGAGGTCGGTATAACGCGGTGATCAGTGTGACATGGGGAATATCGGGGGCTATCGGCCCAGCATTTGCCGGTGTAATGCTGGGTTTGGACTATCCCTATGCATGGGTAACCATTGTTGTGGTGGGGTGTCTGGCCGCAGGGGTGCTTCTCCTCCGATTAAGACCTGTCCTGACACCACAACAAGATGGCATGATCGTCACATGAACACTGGATTATCGTTGTCGGCACAGGCGAGAGAAGAACTCGAGAACGACGCTGTGAATCTGACTCGCGAACTCATACGAATTGACACGAGCAATTGGGGTGCCAGCGCCGAAACGGTCGGTGAAGCTGAGGCGGCTGACTTTTGTGCCAATGCACTGCGTGAGGTCGGTTATGAACCCGAGATCGTCATAACCACGTCGGACAGACGCCGCGGAGTCGTTGTACGCATTCCAGGTTCTGATACCGAAGCACCCGCAATTGTTGTTCATGGGCACCTAGACGTAGTGCCTGCCATGGCCAAAGACTGGACGCATCCGCCCTTTGCCGCAGAGATTGATGACGGTTTCATTTGGGGCAGAGGTGCCGTCGACATGAAGAACATGGATGCCATGATCCTTGCGGTTGTTCGGCACTGGGCACGTGAAGGACTCAAGCCACGTCGCGACACGATCATTGTCTTCTTTCCAGATGAGGAAGCTGGCATGCAGCACGGATCCCAATGGTTTGTCAGAAATCGACCGGATATTTTCTCCGGCGCCACAGAGGCGATTGGTGAAGTTGGTGGATTTTCGCTGACCGTCCGCGATGACCTTCGTGTGTATCCAATTCAGACAGCCGAGAAAGGTATTCGTTGGCTAGCGCTGAAGGCCGCCGGTCGGGCTGGTCATGGGAGCATGCTCCATGAAGATAATGCGGTGACCGACCTGGCCCGCGCAGTCACACGTATCGGTGAGCACAAGTGGCCGACCAGACGAACCAAGACCGTTGATTATTTCCTGGAGACTCTCTCTGACGTTTATGGAGTAGAGATTGATGCGAATGACACAGAGGATTTGGTGTCAAAGCTAGGGACCCTCGGGCTGCTCGTCGGAGCAACATTGCAGAACACCGCAAATCCCACCATGTTAGAAGCCGGGTACAAAGTAAATGTGATACCCACAGAGGCTCTGGCGCATATCGATGGTCGCGTATTGCCAGGCTTTGAAGACGAATTCGATTCCACCCTCAGACAATTGGTTGGAGAGAAGATCAACATTGAATCGGTCAGCACCGATATAGCCTTGGAGGCGGATTTTGACACGTTGACAGTTGATCTGATGGCGAGTGTGTTGCGGCAGGAGGATCCTGGTGCCGTGACGGTCCCTTACATGATTTCCGGAGGAACAGATGCTAAGGCACTGAGCACTCTGGGAATGTCGTGCTACGGGTTCTCACCGCTACAAATGCCTCCGGACCTTGACTACTGGCGGTTATTTCACGGGGTCGACGAACGCGTCCCGGTCGATGGGCTCAAGTTCGGAGTTCGAACATTGAACAGATTTATGCTTCAGGTTTAATGCTGAATGGTTGAAATGCCTCGCGTGGAAATCTAACGACCTTGCGCCGGAGGCGAATGCGCTTCCGACCATCCCGGTAAATGCGGGTTTGATCCAATTCCCAGTGACCTCGTTCGGCCTTGTGTGTGAGAAAGTCACGGGTTTCTTCACGATCGACATCCCGCGAAAAGGATATCTCTCGATATTCCCACATGCTGGGGCGTGGACTGCGCGTTCCCACGAGCGCATCTACCGCCGTTGCGCCCAGCCCGCCTCCGGATAACCCAGATGCGGCTCGGAAATATCGTCCAATGCAGTGTGAATTTCCTCGGGTAGCGTCAACTCGTTACTGCCCAGAGCGAGTACAAGTTGTTGCGCGGTACGTGCACCCAGTATGGGCGCAACCACTCCCGGGCGGTCTCGAAGCCAAGCAAGTGCAACCTCTGCCGGGCTTGCGCCCAATCCTTGCGCTGCAGTCGCAAGGGCATCGACAATTCTCTTTGCTCGGTCATCGCGGTAGGCATTGACGAAAGCACTCGTATCAGGTTGAGCGCCGCGGGAATCAATGGGAATCGAGTGTCGATATTTACCGGTCAAGACCCCGCGGCCCAACGGGGACCACGGCAGTAACCCCATGCCGAGAGTCTTGGCTGACGGAACAATTTCCCGTTCTACGCCCCGTTCCAGTAGGGAGTACTCCATCTGCGTGGTGATGATCGGAGCATTTCCGCGAATCTGAGCCAATGTACCTGCGTAAGCTGTTTGCCACCCTGAGTAGTTGGAAATCCCGATATACCGCACTTTTCCGGAATGGACTGCCTGCTCCATGGCACTCAACGTCTCATCAAAGGGAGTCAGTGGATCCCATGCATGCATTTGCCACAGATCGATCGTGTCGACATCGAGCCGTTGGAGACTGCGATCCAAGGAGTCCAGTAAGTGTTTCCGACTGGCATTAAAGCGGCGATCCGTATTGGGAACAGACACAGCCTTGGTGGCCAACACAATGGCATCCCGACACTCAAACTCCTGGATTAAGGTTCCGAGCATTTCCTCGCTGACACCATCAGCGTAAACATCCGCCGTATCTATTAAATTTCCACCCGCGTCAAGAAAGGCAGCCAACTGATCCCGAGCTTCATATTCGTCCGTTGTGCGACCCCAGGTCATGGTGCCGAGAGCCAGGTTTCCTACACGAATTCCGGAATTCCCCAAGGGGCGCATGTGCATGAGCAATACCGTAGCGCGCCTTTGCACGGTACGAGGTATTGATACGCCGTAGGCTACTGACATGAAACTTGCCGTAAATTTAGGATATTGGGGCGCTGGAAACGACGCAGACAACTTGGAGGTGGCCCGAGAGGCTGATCGTCTGGGTTACTCGTGTGTATGGGCCGCCGAAGCTTATGGATCTGATGCCGCCACCGTGCTTACGTGGATTGCGGCGCAAACTGAGCAGATAGACGTTGGCAGTGCCATATTTCAAATCCCTGGTAGAACTCCTGCCAACACGGCCATGACCGCAGCAACCCTGGACACCCTTTCGGGTGGACGATTCCGCCTAGGTCTCGGTGTATCCGGTCCGCAGGTGTCAGAGGGTTGGCATGGAGTTCGATTCACTAAGCCACTCACCAGAACACGCGAATACGTAGATATCGTTAAATTAGCGCTGTCACGACAGCGGGTGAGTTACGACGGTGAGTTTTTCACCCTCCCGCTCCCCGACGGGCCGGGTAAAGCTCTCACCTTAACCGTGCATCCAGTGCGGGAGAGCATTCCAATTTACCTAGCATCTATCGGCCCCAAGAACCTGGAACTAACTGGCGAGATTGCTGACGGCTGGTTAGCCATTTTCTTCAGCCCTGAGAATGCGGCAGAACTTATGAAACCGCTCGTTGCCGGTCGAGAAAAATCAGGCAAGACCATGGAAGGGTTTGATGTTGTTCCCACCGTTCCGGTCGTTCCTGGTGCATCTGTCGAAGAGTGCGCGAACTACGTGCGACCATATGCAGCCCTATATGTGGGCGGTATGGGTTCTCGAGACAAGAACTTTTATAACCAACTGGCCGTCCGCATGGGCTACGAAGATGCAGCCATTGAAATCCAAGAGAAATACATGGCAAAGGATTACGCCGGCGCTGCCGCGGCAGTCCCATTGGAATTCATCGATGCCACATCGCTCATTGGTCCGCCGGAAAGAATTACGAACCGACTCAGTGCATATGCTGATGCTGGCGTCACAACTCTGAGTGTTGCCTCCTTCGCAGGCACGCTCACTGAACGCGTTCAGACATTACATATCATGAAGAAGGCATTGGCTGACTCTGGAGTTGGCGAATAATCACGTGACGTGGTTCGAGGCATTAGTTCTCGGGATCGCCCAAGGACTGACTGAATTCTTACCTATTTCGTCGAGCGCCCATCTCTTTATATTGAGTCAGTTATTTGGGTGGAGCGACCCAGGTGCTGCATTTACTGCCGTTACTCAAATAGGAACCGAGGTTGCGGTTCTTGTCTATTTTCGGCGAGACATTGCTCGAATAATTCGGGCATGGACAAGGTCGTTGACTGATTCAAGTTTGCGCTCGGACCTGGATGCTCGGATGGGCTGGTACATAATCCTTGGATCACTGCCCATTGTGATTGTTGGATTCACTTTCTCCAGCTATATCGAAACAACAGCCCGGAATCTGTGGATTGTAGCCATAATGCTCATAGTGTTCGGACTTTTCCTCGGTCTTGCCGATAAGTACGGGAGTAAGACGAAGTCACTGGATCAGCTCACTGTCACTAGCGCTGTGGCCTTTGGATTAGGACAGATGCTGGCGCTGGTCCCAGGTGTGTCGCGGTCCGGCGCAACCATCACTGCTGGATTGACCATGGGGTTTAATCGAGTTGCCGCAACACGCTACGCATTTCTCTTGGCCATTCCAGCAGTCTTGGGTTCTGGCCTCTACGAGGCAACGAAAATTGGTGATAGCACCTCCACCGCCTGGGGTCCCACAATTCTCGCAACCATTATTGCCTTTTTCGTGGGGCTAGCGGTTATTGCTTGGTTGCTTCGATGGTTGACCACCCGCACCTACACGCCATTTGTCATTTACCGCGTCATTCTGGGAATAGGGATGCTGGTCCTTCTCGGGACCGGGGTTCTGACGTCTTAGAGCCAGCCGCTCTTTTTGAACCCACGGTACAACAGCCCGCATGCCACGGCCATTAGACCAAGTACGACTGGATAACCCAGATCCCACTGGAGTTCTGGCATATTCTCGAAATTCATTCCATATATGCCAGCGGTCATGGTGGGAACAGCCGCAATAGCTACCCATGCAGAGATTTTCCGCATGTCGGAGTTTTGCTTGAGATCCTGTAACGCGGTTGACGCCATGAGCATGGTGAGCAGTGAATTATCGATAGATTCGACTGTGTCATGCACGCGAAGAATATGTTCACCAACGTCAGCAAAGAAAGGCTCCAGTTCCAGTGGGACCCCGTCCTCATTCTCCGAAATTAATCTCTGTGCAGTCGCAGTTAATGGAGAGATCGCACGCCGGACGGTGATGTTCTCTCTTTTGAGCTCATAAATCACTTTGGTAATCTCGGCCGTTGGGTTCATCGAAAATACGTCTTGTTCTAATTCGCGCATATCCTCATGCACCGCTTCCGACACACCGAGATAGCCGTCTACCGTGATGTCCAGGACCGAGTAGAGGACCGACATGGGGCCCTGTTTCCGTAATCGTTCACTAGCCGAAATCCGATTACGAACCTGGGTGAGGTCACCGGGTAGGCCGTGGCGGACCGTTATGGCGTACTTAGGTCCGACGAACACGGATGTTTGACCAACACTGATTTCCCGTGTCCGATCGTCGTAGGACAGGGACTTCAACAGCGCAAAAGACTGGCTGTCTCCGAAATCGAGTTTCGCCCTTTGCGCGATATTTCCAGCATCCTCAACTTCAAGCGGCTCGAGATCAAAGAGATCGGAGATAAGGGCCAGTTCTGGCTTACTCGGATTGACTAATCCCACCCATGCGAAAGAGTCCTCCAGCATGGACACAGTGGAGATCAATTCGGACAACAGACTTCTGGCATGTGCACCAGTCAGATCGTGATCGCTCGGGATCCGCAGGTCCTCAGCGGCAATCAGATCGAGTTCCCCGCCGGGGGAGTAACTGCCCATCCGTCGAATCATGTCCCCATTCTCTCGTGATTCCGCCCGGTGCGAACACCAGGGGAGTTTTCCGGTGAAGTGAGCGGAAATGGGTAGCGTTCTCCTGTGACCACCGTGATGCTCATCAGACATGGGCGTACCCGAGCAAATGCGGATGGCGTGCTGGCCGGAACAACTCCTGGGGTGTCTTTGGACGACAATGGTGTTGAGCAAGCGAAGGAACTAGCGAGTCGACTGACTAATTTGGCTCCTACGGCCATCATTTCCTCTCCCTTGCAGCGCACAATGCAAACTG
>DIUQ01000042.1 GCA_002422375.1 bacterium UBA6154 | reverse complement strand
AATTGGGAGTTATTGCCCAAATGGGTTTCCCCGGATATTTTCTCGTGGTTGCAGATCTGGTACGCCACGCAAAAGAAAACGGTATTCGCGTTGGGCCTGGTCGAGGCTCAGCCGCTGGCGCCATGATTGCTTATGCATTAGGTATTACAGACCTCGACCCAATTGCCCACGGATTGCTATTCGAGCGCTTTCTCAACCCTGAACGCATCTCTATGCCGGACATTGACATCGACTTCGATGAACGTCGGCGCGGAGACATGATTCGGTACGCGACGGAGAAATACGGTGAAGAGCGCGTAGCACAAATTGTCACGTATGGATCCATCAAGGCAAAAGCTGCAGTGAAGGACAGTGCTCGTGTTCTCGGAATGCCGTATGCAGTGGGGGATCGCATTACCAAAGCCATGCCTCCAGCGGTCATGGGTAAGGACATCACGTTGGCGGGAGCTTTTAATCCCAAAGACTCCCGGTATTCGGAAGCTGCGGAATTTCGTGCTCTCTATGACAGTGATCCGGAGGTCCGCACGGTTGTAGATACGGCCAAGGGGCTGGAAGGCTTGAAACGGCAACCGGGTGTCCATGCGGCAGGGGTAATTCTCTGCCGCGAGCCACTGATGGATGTCATTCCTGTGTGGAAGCGCGAACAAGACGGGGCCATCATCACCCAATTCGACATGGGTGCATGTGAGGCCCTGGGTCTGCTGAAGATGGACTTTTTGGGATTGCGCAATCTGACGGTACTAGATGACTGCCTGATCAATATTGAACGTAACACCGGTGAACGAATTGTTCTTGAAGAGCTCAGTCTCGACGACCGCGCGGCGTATGACCTTCTAGCTCGGGGTGACACGCTAGGTGTATTCCAATTAGATGGTGGGCCCATGCGTTCACTGTTGCGTTCCATGCAGCCAGATAATTTCGAGGATATTTCCGCGGTACTGGCGTTGTACCGACCGGGACCCATGGGTGCAAATGCACACAATGACTATGCGGACCGCAAGAACGGTCGGAAGCCTGTTGTCCCCATACATCCTGAACTGGAAGAACCTTTGTCAGAAATCCTGGGTGACACGTACGGCTTGATCGTGTATCAGGAGCAGGTCATGGCTATTGCCCAGCAATTGGCCGGTTACTCCTTGGGCAAGGCAGATTTGCTGCGCCGGGCCATGGGCAAAAAGAAGAAATCCATCTTGGAAAAGGAGTTTGTTCCGTTTAGCGACGGAATGAAAGAGAAAGGTTTTTCCGAGGCGGCGATTAACAAGTTATGGGAGGTGCTGGTTCCCTTCTCGGATTACGCCTTCAATAAGGCGCACACGGCGGGGTACGGGCTCGTCTCGTACTGGACTGCCTACCTCAAGGCTAATTACCCAGCTGAGTACATGGCTGCACTCCTGACCTCCATGTCCGACGATAAAGATCGATCGGCAATTTACTTGAATGAGTGTCGACGCATGGGAATCAAAGTTCTTCCTCCTGATGTGAATGACTCTGATGCTCACTACACACCACGAGGAACAGATATTCGTTTTGGTCTCACAGCTATCCGAAATATTGGGTACAACGTGGTGGAGTCGATTGTCTCAACGCGTGAGAGAGTCGGAAGATTCACCGATTTCCACGATTTCATTGCCAAGGTGGACGTGGCCGCGTGTAATCGTCGAGTAGTTGAGTCTTTGATCAAGGCAGGGGCTTTTGACAGTTTGGGACATACCCGCAAGGGATTAGCGTCCGTGCATGAACAAGTGATTGATACAGCAGTGGAGATCAAACGTTCAGAAGCCGTTGGACAATTTGACCTCTTTGGTGGACTGACTGATGCCGGCGATGCTCACCTTTTTGAACGACCTGAGATTGGGATTGCCGAATGGGACAAAGGTGTCCTATTGGCTCATGAGCGAGACATGCTGGGCCTTTATGTCTCGGATCACCCGCTCATCGGCATGGAGACGGCCCTGGCCCAGATTTCTGATCGCAGTATTGCCTCGGTCCTCGTCGATGAAAACCTTGATGGGGCAGTAGTCACCCTCGGTGGGTTGGTCACTGCGGTGCAACGGAAAACTACTAAAAAAGGTTCGGCGTGGGCGATCATCACCCTCGAAGATCTTGAGGGCACGATTGAGCTGATGGTATTCCCACAAAGCTATGCATCCTTTGGGGCGCTATTAGTTGAGGATTCCATTCTGGTTATTCGTGCTCGTGTCGACCGAACGGACGACGACGGTTTACGGGCCGTTGCCCTCGAGATTTCCGCACCTGATCTCTCTGCAGCCCCGTCCGGACCTGTTCGGTTGTCCCTTGCAGCATCGCGATGCGTCCCACCGCTGGTAGCTCGATTGAAAGCTGTACTGGCCGAGCATCCAGGAACCACGGAAGTTCAATTACATCTGACGGGTGGAACGACCACTACCGTGATGAAACTAGACGACCAATATCGCGTGACACCGACTCCTTCGCTATTCGGTGACCTCAAGGCCCTGCTGGGTGCATCGTGCCTGATGTAACGCGCCCCCACGAGGAAACACAAATTCGTCGCGGGCGCAACGCGCTGACCGTCGCAGTGGCTGGTGCGGTCGTGGGGTTGTTGTCCGGCGCCGCCCTAGGGGTCATGTGGTGGGCATTGGCTCCGCGGGTCAGCATTGTTGTCGTCGAAGGTGGATTGAAGACCGATGGGTTTCAGCCACAGGAATATCTCGCGGCGGACATCGCATTTGGGGCCATTGCCCTGGTTGCCGGCTTCTTCATTACCGTCGGGCTTGTCTATATGCGACGTGACCACCTTGTAGCCACGCTCGGAGCCGCGCTTCTGGCATCTGTCCTAGGAACTGTGAGCATGTGGTTTGTTGGAACTCGGCTCGGTTCAGTGGATCTGGAGTCGGTAAGTCTGCCCGATGCATCCATCATTGAAGGGCCACTCGAAGTTCACATGTCGGGTATTTTCCTTGTGTGGCCATTGACGGCTTCGGTCATTATTACGGTCATGGCTTTGTCTGACTTCATTCACTCGTTGAGGAATCGTTCGCTGCAATCGGAGCCCGAATAGCCTGTAGGGCTGCCTGCAAATGATCTGCAGGAATTTCAATTTCCAATCCGCGGCGACCACCGCTAATAAAAATGCTTTCATGATTCCACGCACTGCTGTCGATAGCAGTGGGCAAGGATTTTTTCTGACCCAAAGGGCTGATTCCTCCCACTACATATCCGGTCACTCGCTGCGAATCGGAAATGGATGCTGGTTCAAGTTTGCGCAGTCCGAGGGAATGAGCAAGTTTCTTCGGACTGATATCCCACGAGATCGGTGACACGCCGATAACAAACGAATTCCCCGCGGAGAAGACAATTGTTTTGAAAACTCGCAAGGGATCGGTCCCCATGGCAATCGCAGCTTCCTCGCCGAAGTGACGATCAGCGGTGCTGTCAAATCTGTGTACCTGATACGCGTACCCCAGTGCATCGAGAACGGAAGTGGCCGGCGTTGCTGAGGAAGTCGCCATATTGCTAGTTCGCAGATGGCGTTTGATTGAAAAGATCAACGGCAGGTATGGAATGCAATGCGCTAATCAAGGCGGTCTCGCGGTGGAGGAGACGCCGGGCAATTGTCAACCGTTCATGGGGGGACATGGCGCTGAGCATTTCCTGTCGTTCAGCGGTTGGTACAACAATCGCTGCCGTGAGGAGATAGCTGACAACACTGGGGTCATCAGGCATGTCGTTGATTGACGCAATTGCTTCGTCGAGTTGACCCGATAAAGCTGCCCGGTAGGACACGAAATCAGCGACCGCGAGCTGAGTCAAGCGTTCAAGTTCAGGCGTGACGGGCTCTGCCAGATCGGAGATCCAACGAACGTGCGCTCGAAGCAGAGGTGCGCTGGTGTCGAGTGATTCAATGTAGAAGCGACGCGACCCGGTAGTGACAATGTCGAATCGGCCGTCAGGGGTTTCTTCCGATTGGCGCAGCACCGTCGCGGTGCCGATTCGATGCAGGGCATTAATGCCGTCCCGCTCGATGCTCGAGCCATCTTTGGTGGCGACAATCCCGAATTCACGGGATTCTTCGTCCTCCATGGCCAGCAACTCTTTGACCAAACCGCGGTATCGGGGTTCAAAAATGTGGAGGGGAAGTACAAGCCCGGGCACCAGTACCGTGTTGAGCGGAAAGAGTGGCAGGGACGGGTTCATGGTTAGAGACTAAACTCTGAAGTGTGATTCGGCTTCTTGACCTGCGAGAAAACCATGCGAATCCGCGAACGGTCGTTCCGCGGGCGCACATGGACGTTGCTGACGCCCAAGATCGAATCGCCCCCATTGTGGCGGATATCCGAGAGCGGGGAGCGCTTGCCGTAGCTGACTGGACCCAGCGCCTTGATGGAATTACCCCGCCATCTCTTCGGGTTCCCCCTTCCTTGTTGGAGGAGTCCGCGCAGGCTCTCGATCCTGAAGTGCGCGCCGCCCTCCTCGAAGCTATTCGCCGAACACGCATAGTTCATGCAGACCAACAGCGACGGGATCTCACCACAGAAGTTGTTCCTGGTGGCTCGGTCACTGAACGGTGGCTTCCCGTTGAGCGGGTCGGTTTATATGTGCCCGGCGGTCGAGCTGTGTATCCCAGCAGCGTGGTCATGAACGTCGTGCCAGCGCAAATAGCTGGAGTCGCGTCGATCGCGGTTGTTTCACCCCCCCAAAAGGATCACGGCGGGTGGCCGCACCCCACGATCATGGCTGCCTGTCATCTCCTGGGTATAGACGAGGTGTACTCGGTTGGCGGAGCACAGGCTGTTGCCATGCTCGCGTATGGAGTCGCTCTTCCTGACGGTGATTGTCTGCCAGTCGACCTCGTGACGGGACCGGGAAATATTTATGTCACGGCCGCTAAGCGAGCTCTGCAGGGAGTCATTGGTATTGATTCCGAAGCGGGTCCCACCGAGATTGCCATTCTGGCCGACTCCACCGCCGATCCGCGCCATGTTGCCGCCGACCTCATCAGTCAAGCCGAACATGACGTCCTTGCAGCGGCGGTACTTGTCACTCCGGATCTTGACTTAGCGCAGGCAGTCAGTGCTGAGTTGGACATACGCGTACCTCGGACAAAGCACTCAGAGCGTATAACTGAGGCCTTGAAGGGGGAGCAGAGCGCAATTATTGTGGTGCGCGACCTCGATCAAGGGCTGGCTGTGATTGACGCCTATGCGGCTGAGCATTTAGAGATCCATACCGAACATGCACGCGATATTGCGCTCCGTGTGAAGAACGCCGGTGCGATCTTTATTGGGACCTATGCACCGGTTTCATTGGGTGACTATTGCGCAGGATCAAATCACGTTTTGCCGACAGCCGGATCTGCACGCCACTCGTCTGGCCTGTCGGTTCAGAGTTTCCTGCGAGGGATTCATCTGATTGAATATTCCGCTGATGCACTGCAGGAAGTGTCGCCACATGTTGTCGCTCTGGCCTCCGCAGAAGACTTACCCGCACACGGGGAAGCGGTTCTCGTGCGGCACGAGCCATGACCGATTTCACTCTGCCTCTGCGCGAGGATTTAATCGGAGAGTCGCCCTATGGTGCCCCCCACGATCACGTTCCAGCTCGGCTCAATGTCAACGAAAACCCCTTTGCGCCGAGTCAACATGTGATCAATGATTTAGCGGCTTCCATCAGTGAGGCAGCCGAGTCCCTTAATCGGTATCCAGACCGAGATGCTGTCGCGCTTCGGCAAGCTCTGGCCACATATATTTCTAACGAATCCTTCATGTCACTGGATATTGATCGCATTTGGCCGGGTAATGGGTCCAATGAGGTGATGGCACACATATTTAGTGCTTTTGGTGGACCCGGTCGTGCGGTGCTCACCTTCCCTCCGACTTACTCCATGTATCCGGAATATGCTCGAAATTCATTCACTGAAATGATCAATGTCCCGCGGAATCAAGATTTTGAGATCGAAACTGATTCCGCGTGTGACGCCCTTCGCGTCAATCGGCCAACACTGGCGGTCATTGCGGCACCGAATAACCCCACGGGGACGTCTATTTCTATGGCGAGTCTGTCCGCCATTGTCGAATGTGCGCAAACCGTCGGTGCGCTCGTTGTAGTCGACGAGGCCTATGCGGAGTTCCGGAGTGATCCGCAGAACACGGCCGTGCAACTACTCAATGAGTATCCGAATCTGATTGTGACTCGGACATTGAGTAAGGCATTTGGTTTTGCCGGTGGCAGGGTGGGTTACTGCCTCACAAGTAGCCCGGCAATTGTTCAGGCCCTCATGCTTGTCCGATTGCCCTACCATTTATCAGCACTGACTCAAGTGGCGGCTATCACAGCCTTGCAGCACGATTCTGATATGCGCGACCAGATTGACCTGCTGCGAAGTGAGCGTTTCAGGGTTGCTGATTCGTTAGCGTCCCTCGGCCTTGTTGTTGCGCCAAGCGACGCAAATTTCCTGTTTTTCGGAACATTTCACAATAGGCATAGCGTGTGGAGATCACTACTGGATCGGGGAGTGCTCATTCGCGAAACCGGACCAGATCACTGGTTGCGGGTATCCATTGGCACCCCCAGTGAAAATAATCTTTTTATCGAATCCATGTCGGAAATAATGTCTGAGCAGAGATAGATAGTCTGTGCCCCATGAGTCGACAAGCACGCATTGAGCGAAACACCAAGGAAAGTACTGTCTTGGTGGAACTTGAACTTGATGGAAGCGGAACGAGCGATATTCAGACGGGTGTTCCGTTCTTTGACCACATGTTGGCGCAACTCGCCAAGCATGGTGGTTTTGACTTGATTGTCCGCACTGACGGTGACCTCGAGGTAGATGCTCACCACACGGTAGAGGACACCAGTTTGGCGCTGGGGCAAGCCATCAATCAGGCGCTTGGTGATCGAGCGGGTCTCACGCGGTACGGCGATTCCCTTGTCCCACTGGATGAGTGCTTGGTTCGATCGGCTGTCGATCTGTCAGGTCGTCCATATTTAGTTCATGATGAACCAGAAATAGTTGAACTCATTGGTTCCTACGACACAACGCTGACCAGACATATCTGGGAATCCATTGTGGCGACCTCGCAAATAACGTTGCACGTCACAGTGTTGTCAGGTCGTAATGCTCATCATGTCGTCGAAGCGCAGTTTAAGAGTGTCGCGAGGTCCTTAAGAATGGCGGTTGCGGTTGATCCTCGCGTGCTCGGTGTCCCATCGACTAAGGGGACGTTGACCGCTTCACAGTGAGCTGTGTCGAGGAGACATCAACGAATGACAATCGCATCATGACTCCATCTCC
>DIUQ01000055.1 GCA_002422375.1 bacterium UBA6154 | reverse complement strand
CGTGAACGGCCGATTCGGTTAACCCGATGTTCACCCGTACACGCAGTGTTCATGTAGATGCCATGCCACGGTCAGAAAGTTGTTCCGAACCTGTCACTCGCGGACTCTAGTTTCACGAATGTACGCATTCATCTATCTAAGGAGTTCTATCGTGCGTCGAACCATCGCGATCATTGCGGGTAGCGCAATGGCGGCATCAAGTATCGCCCTAGCCATGCCGGCACAGGCCGCTGAAACCATCTCCGGTGGAGGCGCTTCCTTCCCCTCGGTCTTTCTTCAGCAGTGTGCAGCCGATTTCAACGGCTCACAGAACAACTTCACCATCACCTACACCTCAACAGGTTCCGGTACCGGTAAAGGTAACTTCTCCAAGGGAACTTTCGTTTTCGGCCAGACCGACTCGAAGTACTCCTCCGGTGAGCCAACATTCGATTGGGAATACATTCCCAACGTTGGCGGTGCAGTAACCGTGCCGATCAACCTGAAGAACAAGGCAACCGGCCGCTCTTTGGGATCTTCCATTCAGCTCAAGCAGAAGACCCTGGCCAAGATTTTCGGTGGCCAAATCACCAAGTGGAACCACCCCGAAATCCTCAAGGACAATGCCCGCATTGCTAAGGGCATCCCAGCAACTAACATCACCATCTCCTACCGCTCTGACAACTCGGGTACGTCGAACAACTTCCTCCAGTACCTGAACGCATGGGCACCGACAATTTTCTCCAAGGTGCAGGACGACATGTCCACCGCGTTCCCCGGTGGCAAGCCACCGACAAACTCCGTTGCCGGCAAAGGTAACCAGGGTGTTATGGCTAACATTCTGGCTAAAGAAGGCACCATCGGTTACGTTGACCTCGGCGATGCCAAGGGATACCCATCAGCGCGAATTCAGAATGCTCTCGGTGAGTTCGTTGCACCTTCCTCCTCGTCAGCTGCCAAGGCTCTGGCTAACCAGACCAACTTCAACTCACAGGGTTTGATTCAGTTGGATTACAACGTGAAGGCCAAGGGCGCGTACCCCATCGCGATCTTCACCTACGGTTTGGCTCGCACTGATGGTCGGGGACCAAACGGCCTGGGTGTTCGCCAGTTCATGGACTACGTGATTCAGAAGTGCGGTCCTGCTCGCGCAGCCTCACTGGGCTACGTCCCCGTTGGTGGCAAGGTGCTGGCCAAGGCCAAGCAGCTCGTTGCAGCAATCAAGTAGCACCTGCACCACACTGAATACCAAGTAACTCCACATGAAGGTGAGGACGATGTTTCGGAAATCTGTAAAGATCCGGGGCATCGTCCTCGCCTCATCCATTGGTCTCACGACCATGCTGGTGGCGGGCTGCACACCCCCGATGCCACCTGACGTCCTGGCGGCTCGCGCCGAAGCACAAATTTCCTGCGGGACCGGCAATCTTGATGTTGCGACACCGGGCCAATTCACCGGTGCCATGGATTCGGTCGGGTTCGCGTTGAATTCGGTCTGCCCGGAGCAAACCACCACGGAGGTTCCCGTGGACACTCCGGCTCTGGTGAGGCTGACAGAGCGCACTCCGACCACAGAAGTTATCTCTGAATTCCAAGCGGCGTCATGCCCCAATGACAAAATCATTGTGATCCCGGCTTTCGCCTACCCCGTCACCATTGCATACAACGTTATTGGTCTGGAGGGTCTGGTGTTTACCCCGGAAACTGTGGCCGGAATCCTGAACGGCGCGGTGACTTCCTGGGAAGACCCCTTGATTGCCGCGGAGAACCCTGATTTTGACCTCACCCTGCTTCCTGACATTGCGCTCATGTCACTGGAGACACCTGATGGTTCCGTTGAGGCCATGACAACCTGGTTGACACAACAGGCGCCCACCACATGGACCCAGGGCGTGACTGGAACATTGGAAGCGGGCCAAAAGTTTGTCACGCAAGAAGATCTGTTAGCGGAAATGTTCGCGGTGGAAGGATCCATCGCGGTGCTGCCGATCTTCACCGCTTTCACCAATATGTTGGCCACGGCCAATCTGCCGGTCACGGGAACCGATGCGAATGGCACAGAGATTGACACGGTTGTCACAACAGATGACGTTCAGCTCTACAAAGTGGGCTCCGGTGCGACCAACATCACTGTCGCTGAAGACGGAAATATTTTTGCCAGTCCGGCGGTCGGCGGATTCCCCGTCGAGGGCAACTTCGATCTCGCATCCTCCAAAATTGTGCTGGGTGAAGATCAAGGACTAGTGGGTTGGCCGGTTGAAGGCTATGCACATCTTCTGATCTGCGACGACGGCACCGATACAGCGTTGCCACTGCTCTTTGCGCAGTACCTAGTTCGCTTGGCGGGGCAAGGGTCACTGGAATCCTTCGGGGTGACTCCCATGCCGGAGCCGATTCGCGTTCAGACATTCACTCCACTTCGGGTAACGGTGAATACTGAAGATGCCGACATGGAGATGACGGACGAGGCGCCACTCGAGGAAGACATTGTTGACGAGGAGATCAATAATGACGAACTTCCACAGGAAGCTGAGTCTGCGGTGGAGGAACAGCAGTAAGAACCCTGCTCTATCTCACCTGCCATGATGGAGCGCATGGATAGCCAACCACGCTGGTTTACCGAGACCGATCCCGGCCATTCCGAGTGGTATGCCGAACACTTTCGCGAGCTAGCGGCCACAGGTAGCGATACCGCCGGGGAGGCGCGACTCCTCGACGCCATTGCTGCCCCGGGTAGTCGCATTCTCGATGCCGGATGTGGCCAGGGGCGCACCGCCGGAGCTCTCGCGGCTCGGGGACACCAGGTTGTTGGAGTGGACGTGGACCCAGTCCTGATTGAGTCAGCGCGACGGGACAATCCTGGTCCGACGTATGTGCAGGCTGATCTGGCCAGCATGGATCTAACGCAGCACGGCGAGGGTGAGTTATTCGACGCGGCAGTCAGTGCTGGGAATGTCATTACTTTTGTGGCACCGGGCACCGAGGTCGCCGCGTTGGCGTCGATCCGTCAACACCTGCGACCGGATGCTGCCCTTGTAGTCGGATTTCACACCGAGCGTTACGACCCAAAAGATTTTGATAAAGATCTCTTTTCAGCTGGGTTTGAACTGGAATCACGTTTTTCTACCTGGGATATCAGGCCGTGGACACCGGATGCTGAATTTTGTGTCAGCATCCTGCGAAATCCATCACGTTAGGCAGACTTTATTTGTGCGGCCATCATGTCGCGCAGCAGTTTTGAATCAACGTCCCAGTCGGACGGCACGCGAATGGTCTTCTTGTTCACCACATAGCCTTCCAGGCGTGGGCGGAATTGATCAATTAACTCTGCATTAAATGGAGCAATAGTGATGTGGTTCTTGGAACTGGACGCACCAAAAACATACTCGCCCTTGTATTTCAGCATGGGCTGATTCCAAGCAATGACGAGTTCCATGCTGGGGTACTTTGCCGTCAGGACATCGAAAATCCGGATCATGGTGTCGCGCTGCACGGCGTCCAAAGTCGCAATGTAGTCGTCGAAGTTTTTATACTTCCGTGACGTTGTTGAGCCACGTGAATACAAAACGAGAGCATTGGCATGGGCCTGGGTGAATCCGTGGTTTTCGCGGAGATAGGCGATTTGATCAGCGTACTTTCGATCTGACATCTCCTTCATTTGGGCGAACCAATAGGACATGGGCTGCCCATATTTTTTCTCGATTGCCGGGAAGTACTCGGATCGATCACCAGATTTCGCTGCCATGCCTCAAGGATACTTGGCAGGCAATCGAGGTTTAACCGGAAAACGGCTCTGATGTGAGAGGATTGCGCCGGATTCGTACTAATAAAGAAGGGCCACATGTCACAACTCCTCGATCAGATCCGGGCTGGAAAAATTCGCGTCGCCGACGGCGCCATGGGCACGTCACTGCAAGTGAGAGGTCTTGACGACGGAGGCGCGCCTGAGTTGTGGAATGTGGAGAAGCCCGAGGTTGTCACCGCGATCCTGAGTGAATACGCCGACGCCGGAGCCCAATTGCTCACCACCAATACATTCGGTGGTAGTCGTCCTCGTCTTCAGATGCACGGACTCGAAGACCGCGTTTATGAACTCAATAAGGCCGCGGCGGAACTCGCCCGGTCAGTGGCGGATTCACGCGAAGATGTTTATGTCATGGGTGACATTGGTCCCTCGGGCGACCTCATGGAGCCCATGGGAATTTTGACCCATGAATCCGCCAAGGAACTTTTTGCGGAGCAAATAAAGGGTTTGGTCGACGGGGGAGTTGATGCAATCCTGATCGAGACCATGAGCGACTTGAGTGAAGTGGGTGCGGCCATCGCGGCAGCACAGGAGGTGGCACCTGACTTGCCTATCTTTGCCACCCTGAGTTTTGACACCAATTTGCACACCATGATGGGGGTCTCACCCAGCCAAGCGGTAACCGGGCTCTATGAACTCGGTGCTCATGTCGTGGGGGCGAACTGTGGCCGTGGCTTCGAGGAGATGAAGACAATTGCCGAACAAATGGTGGCCACCCGCCCCGAGGGAGCACTTCTGCTGATGCAAACAAACGCCGGACTCCCCGAGTTGGTGGGTGGTGAATTCGTCTACAACGGAACCCCCGAAGCCATGGCAGAACTGGTCGAGAGCCTTAATGCCAGCGGTGTGGACATTATCGGGGCCTGCTGTGGCTCAACCGATGCGCATGTGGCGGCCGTCGCGCGTGTGGTGCGGGGTTAAATAACACGTCTGTCATTCATGTAACAGAGATGAATTTTCTGTAAACGGTTGCAGAACATTTGTTACATCCCTAGATTTCCCTCCATCACGTCACCGACGTGGAATTTCAGCAATGTCCGGGGGCCCATTCACAATTCCGGGCAGTGATAAATGGAGGTTACCTATGCGCAGGAAACTGCGAATTGCCACGGTTGCAACTGCTGCGACCGCCATGGCGCTGGGAACACTGGTGGCTGCACCAGCTCAGGCTGTGGACAACACAATTGTTATGTGGGTTGACGAGAAGCGCGCGGAGACCTACCGCGAACTTTTTGCCGACGGATACCGCGGTTACAAAATCACGGTTGTTCTGAAGGACTTCGGCAAGATTCGCGATGACCTTTCAACCGTCACTGAGAGTGCAGCTCCCGACGTCATTGTCGGCGCACACGACTGGGTCGGCGCTCTTGCTGCTAACGGTTCGATCGTGAAGCTCAATGTCTCCAAGCGAGCCATTCAAGAGACCGCACCGTACGCATTGCAAGGTTTCCGTTATGGCTCCGGCATTTACGGAATGCCCACCCAAATTGAAAATGTTGCCATGATCACGAACGCAAACCTGATCAAGAAGCAGCCAAAGACCTTTGCTGATGTTTCAAGCCAAGCGCTGGCTCTGAAGAAGGCTAAGAAGGTCACTGTTCCATTTGCTGTTCCTCAGGGAACCAATGGCGACGCCTACCACATGTACCCGCTCTTCAGCGGTCTTGGTGGTTACGTATTTGGCACCAACCCTTCCGGTTCCGTTAACCCCAAGAAGATTGGGCTCGACAACCCAACATTCCGCAAGAATCAGAATCTGATCAACGAGTGGAACAAGACCGGACTGATCAACTCTAAGGTTGACTACGGAATTGCTAAAGATGCGTTCGTCGCAGGAAAGTCTCCCTTCTGGATTACCGGGCCATGGGAATACGACGCGCTCAAGGATCTCAAGTTCAAGTACCGCGTCACCGCCGTGCCCACCATTGTCAATGGAATTAAGGCTGTTCCATTCCTAGGTGCCCAGGGCTTCATGGTCACCAAGTACGCCGCGATTCACGGTGTCCAGGCTGGCGCTAACTCGTTGGTCGCTGAATATATGTCGACTGCTGCAGCGCAGGAGAAGTTGGCAGGCGCAGACAAGCGCACACCGGCCAATATCAAGGCTGCCGCAAAGATCACTGACCCACTGCTTAAGGCATTTGCCGCAGCAGGAGTCGGTGGCGTGCCCATGCCGAACGTGCCTGAAATGGCATCGGTCTGGGGTTCACTTGGTGGTGCATGGGTGAACTCGACGAAGGGTGCTGGCGCAGTTCCTGCTCAGAAGTCCTTCGCACAGGCCCAGGCTGCCGTCAAGAAGGCAATTGGTTAATAGCAACGCAGTGTAGAAGTGTGGGGTTCCAATTTTTTGGGGCCCCACACTTCACTCTGAGACCTCCTCGCGACAAGGTTGGCTAGTGCAAAAGCTCATTGCTCGATTCGGTGGAATGCCCGCCACGATTGCAAAATTGCTATTCCTCGGAATAGTGAATGCAGTGGCTATTTGGGCTGTTCCCGCCATCATGTCCACCGGTGCGTGGGCCATGCTCCTTGTGCTAGTGATTACAACTCTGGCTCTTGATTACATACTGCTAACAAAAAAGTTCATCCCTGCCAAGTACGTCGTTGGTGGCGCAATTTTCCTCGTCATCTTTCAGTTGATTCCGATCGGATACACGATCTCGGTTGCATTCACCAACTACTCGACTGGTCATATAGGAACTAAAGAGGAAGCGATCGAGGCGCTCATCCGGGACAGCGTCGCTGAGACGGAAAATTCAACCTCCTATGACATGATCCCGGCATTTGATAACGGCGGTGAGCTGGTTCTTATCCTTACCCCGCAGGATCTTGCACTTCCCGATTCAAGCAGTGACACAAATATTCCTGCGGAGGAGGAATTCAATGCCGAGGAGTTTGAGTTCGGCGGAGATGAAACCACCGATCCTGCCTTAGAGTCCGGGACAGACGACCTGAACGTTCCAGGAGTTGTCACTAATGAATCGACTGTGCCAACGTATATCGGATCCTCAAGCGGCATCGATGAAGTTCCTCCGTCAGAAGTTCAGCGTGATGAATATGGGTACGTCACCGGTGTCTCTGGTTATGCAAATGTCCCTGACGACCAACTGGCATCCATTGATGCGCAGTTAGTTGACTTTGAAGTTCCTGGGCCCCTGGGTGGGTTGATCATTCCACAAGGACTCTCGTCCGCCTTGGAGTTATCAGAGACGCTGACGTACAACGCCACCACCGACACGTTTACTTCCGCAGACGGAGTTGTGTATGTGGACAATGGCCGCGGTTCATTTGTTAATGAAAATAATCCAGAGGACGAGCTGCTGCCTGGGTGGCGAGAGTCTGTTGGGTTAGACAACTTTTCGCGAATCGTTCAAGATGAACAGATTCGTGGCCCTTTCTTTGCTGTCTTTATCTGGACATTCGCTTACGCAATATTCACAGTGCTTATCTCATTCGGGTTAGGTCTGGGACTGGCGATTGTGTTGAATCGACCGGGCATGCGTGGGCAGAAGCTGTATCGATCCCTATTGATCATTCCCTACGCCGTTCCTGCGTTCCTCTCCGTTCTCGTGTGGGCCGGATTACTCAACGACGACTTTGGTGCCATCAACAACGTACTTGGAACAAGTATTCCCTGGCTCTTTGATCCCAACTGGGCCAAGGTCAGCACCCTGATTGTCAATATTTGGCTTGGACTGCCTTACATGTTCCTTGTCAGCACCGGTGCATTGCAGGCAATTCCCAGTGAACTACAGGAGGCCGCTCGCGTTGACGGCGCACGAGGATGGCAAGTATTCCGCCTGGTTAATTTACCGCTCCTCCTTGTTGCCCTCACGCCACTGCTGATTGCCTCATTTGCCTTCAACTTTAATAATTTCAATAATATTTATCTGCTCACCGGAGGCGGCCCAGCCATGGAGGGTTCAGAAGTTGCTGGTTCCACCGACATCTTGATCAGTTACACCTACAAGATTGCCTTTGCAGCGGGTAAGGGCAACGACTTTGGTCTTGCCAGTGCAATCTCCATCATTATTTTCCTGATCGTGGGATCCATCTCCGCTATTTCATTTGCGCGGTCCAAAGCTTTGCGGGAGGAGCGCGCATGAGCACTGTCATAAAGGAAACCGTGCCGGTGCGTCAACGGAGGACCTTTGGGCACTGGGTTCGGAATATGGGCTGGCGTCACGCGGTTGCATGGATCGCTCTCTTTTTCGCACTATTCCCGATCCTGTGGGTAGCGAGTGCTGCCTTTACTAATGACCCGTCCATCAGCAGCGGAAACTTGATCCCGAGAGAAGCGACTCTCGACAACTTCCAACGTCTTTTTGAAAATCCCGACCAACCGTATCTGCGGTGGTATCTCAACACCATGATTCTGGCGATATTGACGGCGGTGAGCACCGTGCTGATAGCCGCCATGGCTGCTTATTCCTTCAGTCGATTCCGTTTTAAGGGCCGAAAAGTCGGGCTCATGTTCCTGCTACTCGTGCAAATGTTCCCGCAGTTCCTTAGCCTCGTGGCCATCTATCTGATCATGTCTCAAATCACCGATGTATTTGCCGGTATCGGTTTGGACACATTGGCCGGATTGATGCTGGTTTATCTGGGTGGATCTATGGGGGTCAACGCTTGGTTGATCAAAGGATTCTTTGACACGATCCCGATGGAAATTGATGAGTCAGCGAAGGTTGATGGAGCTTCACATGGTCAGATTTTTTGGGGAATCATTCTCCCTTTGGCCGCGCCAGTTTTAGCCGTCGTTGGGTTGCTCAGTTTCATTGGCACCATCAACGAGTTCATCATTGCCAGCGCCCTGTTGCAGTCTCCCGAAAACAAGACCTTGGCTGTTGGGCTCCAAGGATTCATTAGTCAGCAGTACTCGGAAAACTGGGGGCCATTTGCAGCCGGTGCGCTATTGGCTGCGATTCCCGTTGTGATTTTGTTTATGTTCCTCCAGCGTTTCATTGTCAGTGGACTGACAGCGGGATCGGTCAAAGGATGATCAACCGAGGGGTACACCATGATGGCTCGGAACTTTATGTCTCGACCCAAACTCCTGAAATGGATGAAAATGTTCAATTGCGATTGCGTACCTCGAGATCCGCAGTTCCGGACAAAGTCTTTCTCCGCACCGTCGCTGACGGCGAGCCGCAATTCACCGAGGCGGAACTTATTGAAACCACCGACTCCGATCATTGGTGGTACGTAGATCTGCGCATGCACAATCCCTTTATGCACTACCGCTGGTTGATTTCTGGTGGAGCATTTAATTACTCCTGGCTCAACGGAATCGGGTTGGTGGACCACGATATTCCTGATTCACAGGACTTTTCCATTAGTGCAACCTCAGGAGCTCCAGCATGGTCCCTTCAACAACCTGTGTACCAAATTTTCCCTGATCGTTTTGCTCGTCCAGCTGAGTCGAATGCGGCGGCTGTGGCGGATAACCCGGAGTTGCCGGACTGGGCAATTCCTCGTTCATGGACTGATACCCCGGAAGGCCGTGGCCCGCATACCCCGTTTGAATATTTCGGTGGTGACCTCTATGGGGTTGCCGAACATCTTGATCACGTCCAAGGGCTCGGGTGCGGAGTGTTGTATTCCACCCCGATCTTCCCTGCAGGCTCAACGCACCGCTACGACGCCGCTACTTTTTCAGACATTGACCCGCTGCTGGGTGGGCGGCCAGCACTTGATGCATTGATCACTAGTCTTCATGACCGCGGAATGTATTTCCTGGGGGACATCACCTTGAATCACTGTGGACGTAATCACCAGTGGTTTGATAATGCTCTGCGTCGTGAATCTCCTGAGCGAGAGTTCTTCACATTCGACCCGGAATTAGAACACGGTTACGAGTGCTGGTGCGGTGTTCCCTCGCTGCCAAAATTTGACTATTCGAGTTCCGTGTTACGCGAAAAGTTGATTGCCGGCACGGATGCGCCCGTGCGAACCTGGCTTCGCGGAGACACCGGGTGGGACGGCTGGAGAGTCGATGTTGCGAACATGTCCGGTCGGCTCAGATCCCAGGACATGACCGTGGAGATTGCCAAACTGACTCGTGACAGCATGACACAGGAGTCAGCGGATGTTGTACTCCTGGCCGAGCACGGCCACGATGCCAGCGCTGACCTTCGAGGAGACGGATGGCACGGCACCATGAACTACGCGGGGTTCACCCGACCCGTGTGGGCGTGGCTCAGGGCACCAGAATTCCATGAGCAATTCATGGGTGTACCTGTGGAAGTACCGCAGATCACCGGTAAACAAGCGGTGGAAACAATCGAAGCGTTCCACGGGCGCATTCCCTGGCGCGCGCTGATTTCCAGTTGGAACATCTTGAGCAGCCACGACTCCGCACGAATTCGAACGGTGGTTGGTACCCGAGAGCGGCACGAGGCGGCGCTCGCCCTGGCGATCGGCCTCCCCGGAATCCCCATGATTTTTGCCGAAGATGAAATCGGGGCCGAGGGTCTGTGGGGGGAGGACTCCCGCACACCTTTCCCATGGCATAACCCGGATGCGTGGGATTTGGAGACACTGGCGGCCTACCGTGCCCTTGTCGGACTTCGTGCGACGAGCCCCATCTTGGCCACAGGAGGTCTGCGGTGGATGCAGGTCTCCGACGATTGCCTCGTGTTCAGCCGAGATGCCCCGGCTGAATCACTTGTCTTTGTTGTAAGCCGAAGCGGCCATGAACCAATAGAGGTTGACCTTGAGCAGTGGGGCTTCACGCAGGCTGAGCACGTATTCGGTTTCGCCGGCCACGTGACGGAACGGAAGTTGGTTGTCGACATCCCACATGCCGGTGCTGGTGTGTGGCATATGAAAGGTAATGCAACATGGCGGAATTAGAACTCAAGCACCTTGACAAGGTATACGACAATGGCTTTCACGCGGTGAAAGATCTGTCGCTGACCGTGGCAGATGGCGAATTCCTTGTGCTCGTGGGTCCATCAGGTTGCGGCAAAACAACGGCACTGCGCATGATCGCTGGGTTAGAAGAAATAACAAGTGGGGATCTGGAAATAGGTGGAGTCGTTGTCAATGACAAGGCGCCACGTGATCGCAATATTGCCATGGTCTTCCAGAGTTATGCGCTGTACCCTCACATGACAGTTGGGGCCAATATTGGGTTCGGGCTTGCACTCAGGCGCATGCCGACTAAGGAGATTGACCAGAAAGTAAATGAAGCTGCTCGGTTGCTTGATTTGCTCCAATACGTGGATCGCAAACCCAAGCAACTCTCGGGAGGGCAGCGCCAACGGGTAGCCATGGGACGCGCCATTGTCCGGGATGCAGAGATTTTCCTGATGGATGAACCGCTGTCTAATCTAGATGCCAAGTTGCGCGTGCAAATGCGTGCGGAGATTTCCTCGCTGCAACGCTCACTGGGAATTACCACGGTTTATGTCACCCACGATCAAGTGGAAGCCATGACAATGGGCGATCGAGTAGCAGTTATGCGCCTGGGTGAGCTCCAGCAGATCGCTCCACCGCAGGAGCTGTATGACTCACCAGATAATGTTTTCGTCGCTGGGTTTATAGGCACACCACCCATGACACTGTTCCACGCTGCATTGACGTTGTCTGATGGACGAGCAGTGGTGCGGGTTGGGGAGCAGGAACTTCCGTTGTCGCCGGCCGTCGTTGCGGCGCGCCCGAGCTTGGCCACACATGAACGCGAAATCATTGTGGGGATCCGCGCTGAAGACATGTACGTGGATCAAGGAGAGGGAAGAAGCCCACTTGATGTCCAGGTAAACCTCAGCGAAGCACTTGGTCCAACCGTTCATGTCACATTCCTTCTTGCCGGTGATCCCGTGGACGAAACCAGGTTGGGAAGCGGTCTTGCGGAGGAAGAGGACGCTGAAGTTGGTCGGTTGACAGATGGTGAAGGGATTATTGGTGTCGCTGCTTTGCCACCGCGTCTGAACTTTGCCGTCGGATCTGACCTGCGCCTGTGGATTGACACGGAACGTATGCACTTCTTCGATGTGGAGACTGGACGTGCCCTTAGGTAAGTCAGCAGTTGTTGCTGTCGTATGTGTGTTAGCAACTATTTTCGTGGTTCCCGTCTCGGCGGATAGCACGGTTGAGTCACTGGCAGCGCCACCGGTGCGATCACCCATTGCGGGTGACAATTTCTATTTCGTCATGACGGATCGCTATCGTGATGGTGACCCCAGTAACAACACGGGTGGCATTTCCGGTGGGCTGATGCACACGGGTTTCGAACCGTCGTCCGAATCCTTCTATCACGGTGGCGATCTTGTTGGATTGACCGGATCCTGTGATCCCGCAGACCTAGAAGACCATGGATTAGCCCGATTGAAGCGCTTAGGTTTCACCGCAATCTGGATCACCCCACCTTTTGTCCAGCGCACTGTTCAAGGTTCCAGCGCGTCCTATCACGGTTATTGGTTTCTTGATCTGAGCAAGCCAGATCCGCACTTGGGAACGGAGGCGGAGTTTGCTGCATTCGTATCGTGTGCCAAGAAATTGGACATTAAGGTATTTCTCGACGTTGTTGTTAATCACACGGCTGACGTCATAACGTTTCGGCAGGGATATGACTACGTATCGTTGAAAAAGGCGCCGTACCGGACTGCTCGTGGGAAAGTGTTTGACCCATGGAACTACACCTCGGGAAAGAGCTTCCCCCAGCTCTCCCGAAAGAAAAGTTTTGCCAAGACTCCCAGCGTTGAAAAGGATTTCATTAACGCGAAGTATCCAGCACTTTTGAATGACGTGACCAACTACCACAACCGTGGAAATATCTCCTGGGGCAGCTGTGTTGGACGCTGTGAAATGGACGGCGACTTTTCTGGCCTTGACGACATCATGACAGAGGATTGGGCCGTGGTGCAGGCCTTGGCGGATGCTTATGGCGCATGGATAACTAAGTACGGCATTGATGGCTTTCGGCTAGATACAGCTAAACACACCGATCCTTATTTCTTTGGCCGGTGGATACCGCTGATTTCGCAATCTGCCCAATCTGTTGGGAAGACCGATTTCACTTCCTTCGGCGAAGTCTGGCTCACTGACGCAGCCCAGCTGGCGGAGGAAATGCAGAAGCGGAAGCTCCCTTCGGTCTTGGATTTTCCTTATCAAGATGCTGTACGGAAATTTGCTTCGAAACGTGCCACCGGTGGGAGCATTGCGGCACTCTTTGAAGAGGACGACTACTACACCTCGGCAACGACCAATGCGCACGGATTAACTACATTCCTGGGAAACCACGACATGGGTCGAATCGGGTATTTTATTAAGTCCGATAGTGGAGCATCTGGAGCGGAGTTAACGGAACGACATCTCTTGGCCCATGATTTTCTGTATTTGACGCGTGGAGTTCCGGTCGTTTATTACGGCGACGAAGTCGGCATGATCGGAACGGGCGACGGCAAAGACAAGCGAGCCCGCCAAGACATGTTCCCAACGCTGGTTCCTGATTGGCAAACACAGGAGCGAGTCAGTACCGATCCAATTGGCACAGGTTCCTCCTTCGCAGAGTCCACGATTATTGAGGACCGGATACGTTCATTAGCGCAGTTGCGTGCTGAGTATCCCGCCCTGGCCACTGGTGCTCAGATAACTCGATACGGCCAAGGTGATGTCTTTGTTGCGAGCCGAATCGACACAACGGCGCGTCGGGAATATCTCGTGGCATTTAACTCAGGTAACGACTCCAAGGTTGTGGCGGTTCCAACCGCAACGCCTTCCAGTGCCTGGTCAGTTTTATCTGATTCTTCTTCCGGGCTTGCCTCAGATGCAGGGGGAGTAATCACGGTGGACCTTCCTGCTCGATCGTCGGTTGTGCTGCGGGCGGAGTCTTTGCTTCCTGCACCCTCCGCGGTCACCGCACGGCTAGCAGTCAACCAGGATTACATCACCGGTAAATACGAAGTATCCGCAACTGTTACGGGCACTGACCCGGTCACTGTCGCTTTCCTGAAAAAGACAGCACAAGGGTGGGTCAACATTGGTACAGACGAGGCGCCGCCGTACCGGGTATTCACTGCACCGTCTCGCACCAGAACAACACAATTTGCGGCGGTGGTAACTAACACGGCGGGTGTGAAGACCTCGACAGTGAGTAAACGAATGACAATTAAGCCATTTCTGTAGTTATCTGCCGGTGAAGTTACCTTCTCGGCGTTCGATAAAACTCTGGACTCCCTCAACCGCGTCCTCGCTAGCCAAGATTCCCGGCAATGTTTTCCGGAGGTGCTCAATGGCGGCTTGCTCACCCTCGGTGACGGCTACCCGGGCATTAGCCAAGGTTGCGGCAACTCCCAAGGGAGCCTGCTTCGCAATTAATTCCGCGATCTCTATAGCTCGATCCGTATCAGTGCCCACCGGGACAACTTCCTGTACCAGGCCAATCCGCAGTGCTTCCTCTGCACCGAATTCCTCGCCGGTTAAGAGGAAGCGCATGGAGTTACCCCATCCCAACTGAGACGGAGCGCGCAGAGTGGCGCCACCGAAAGGCATGATTCCACGGCCTATTTCCAGTTGACGGAATCGGACGTTGTTAGCGGCGATCACTATGTCGGCGGCGAGGGCCAATTCAATGCTGAGTGTGTACGCAATGCCGTGGAGAGCCATGACAATGGGCTTGGATACACGGTCGCCCCACAGGCCGTAGGGGTCAATCCGTCCGGCACCAGCAAGTGCGCCGGGGCCATTCTTGGCAACCTCAGGCCCCACTTCCGCGAGGTCCAGTCCGGCGCTGAAGTGATCACCGTGGGCGAATACGACACCAACTCGTAAGTCGGGGTCCTCATCTAATGTGCTGTAGGCCTCTGCGAATAGCGTCAATGCCTCGAGGTTCATGGCATTGAGTTTCTCGGGGCGGTTGATACCAATGAGGTAGACGTGTCCGCGCTTCTCGGTTGTGATCACCATGCGCACATGATGTCAGATTGCCTGACGCGTGGGTTGCTAGTCGAGAGTGATTTTCGGCAGAATTTTATCCGCCCATCGGGGCATCCACCAATTCGATCTACCCAGCAAAGTCATAAGGGAGGGAATGAGTACTAGTCGAACGATAAAGGCATCAATCAAAACCGATGCGGCAAGCGCCACACCAAAAAGTTTAATGGTGTCAATGGGTGTTGGAATGAAGGAAATAAAGACGCAGCTCATGATTGTTGCGGCAATGACGACCACCTTTCCGGAACCAGCTAAGCCTTCGCGAACTGCTTCTCGGTTATCTGCGGATTTCTCCCATGATTCCTTCATGCGCGAGACGAGGAATACCTGGTAGTCCATGGACAAGCCAAAGAGAATGGCGAACACCATGACCGGAAGGAAGGGAAGAATTGGGCCTGTTCCCGTGACACCTAAGAGCGGGTCAAGCCAACCCCATTGGAAAATGGCGACGGTCACGCCCATGGCCCCGGCGAAACTCAACAGACTGCTGACGGCGGCTGTGAGCGGAATTACCAGCGAGTGGAACAACACCATGAGTGCAATGAACCCCAAACCCACTACAAGAAGTAAGAACAGAGGTAGCACCTTGATCAGGACCGAGGTGAAGTCGGTGGAAACTGCCTGTGTTCCTCCGACGTAGATTTTGGTGCCATCCTTGGTGTCAATTTCCACCGCCGTAACACTTCGAATGCGGTCCAGAAGTTTCGCCGTTGCCGGATCCTGGGGTGACGTGCTGGGTTGCACCATGA
>DIUQ01000003.1 GCA_002422375.1 bacterium UBA6154 | reverse complement strand
TGGGTAACCAGTCGCTGCCTTCGCGAGAGTAATCTAAGTAGAGCATGGAAGCCACGGCATCTACCCGCAGTCCGTCGAGGTGAAACTCCTCGAGCCAAAAGACAGCATTAGCTACCAAGAAATTACGAACTTCCTTTCGACCAAAATCAAAAATATAGGTGCCCCAGTCAGGGTGCTCTCCCCGTCGAGGGTCCGCGTGCTCATAGAGTGGCGTGCCGTCGAACTGGGCTAAAGCCCACATGTCTTTGGGGAAATGTGCAGGAACCCAGTCAAGGATGGCTCCGATGCCGGCACGGTGCAGCTCGTTAATGAGGTATCGAAAATCGTCAGGCGATCCAAATCGAGCGGTCGGTGCGTAATAGGAAGTGACCTGATAACCCCACGAGGGTCCATAGGGGTGTTCAGCTACCGGCAGGAACTCCACATGGGTGAATCCAGAGGAGAGGACATAGTCAACTAATTCGTGGGCCAGCTGTTGGTAGCCCAACCCTGGTCGCCACGAACCAAGGTGCACCTCATAGATGGACAGCGGTTGGTCATGTGGATCGCCAGCCGAGCGATCCCTTAGCCACTCCCCATCTGACCATTCAAAGTGGGATTCGTAAATGACAGACGCCGTTTTCGGCGGTATCTCTGTCGCCGATGCCATGGGATCCGCCTTGATATGCCATTGACCAGAGTGATCGAGGAGGGCGAATTTATACGCCTGGCCCGCAGCCAGTCCGGGAATAAAAAGTTCCCAAACTCCTGACCCACCCAAGGAACGCATGGGGTGTGCATGTCCATTCCAGAAATTGAAGTCGCCCACAACTCGAACCCCTTGAGCATTCGGAGCCCAGACGGTAAATCGAACTCCGTCAATGTCCATACCACCGAATGTTTGTGTGATGGGGTGAGCTCCGAGAGCTTTCCACAATTCCTCGTGGCGGCCCTCACCAATGAGATGCAGATCAAGTTCGCCGAGTGTGGGTAGAAAACAGTAGGGGTCATGGGAGTTGACGAGAGTGTCTCCGTAGCGAACCTCAAAGGTGTACGGGGTCAGCGTTGATTGATCCGATGAGGGAATAGTGGTGCTCCACAGGCCGGGTATGTCCTGGGTCATGGAATATCGGGCATGTTCTGTGACCACCGTGACGCTGCGGGCATCGGGTTTAAGTGCCCTGATGGTTATCGTGTTATCGGTTCGGTGGTTGCCGAGGATTGAATGAGGATTGAAATGGGATCCGTCGAGAAGGCGCTGCAGCTCCGCGTGAGTTGCGGTCATGGGGTGGTAGCCGTTCGCGAGTAGATAGTTTCAGAAGCAACAGCAGACGTTATACGAGCAATGTGGGCAACGTTTTCGAAGGGATTCAAGCGAACAAAAGTATGCGGGTTCCATCGCCAACTCGACTGAGATAACTCCTCGCGAACAGCGAAATCCGCATCCCACGCGAGTCCGAGCGAGGCCATGTCCCAATGGATCGTCGTGGCATGTTCGTGATACGGATCCAGGTTGCACGCAACGAGAACTACATTGTCCTGATGGCGTTTGGAGTAGGCAATAACGTCGGGGGAGTCCGTTGGGTGGAACCGCAAGGAACGTAACGACGTAAAGGCTGGGTTGCCGTTGCGAATTCGATTGAGCTGGGTGAGATACGGAGCGAGTGTTCTTCCTTGTTTGTGCGCGAGTGCCCAATCTCGCGGACGGTACTCAAACTTTTCCGAGTCCAAGTATTCCTCGCTCCCGGGGCGCAGGGAGACATGTTCAAAAAGTTCAAAGCCACTGTAAATCCCATACGTTGGTGACAGTGTGGCCGCCAGGGTCGCTCGAATGGCAAATGCGGCAGGCATGCCTGATTGGAGGAACTCATGCAAAATATCTGGCGTATTCGCAAAGAGGTTTGGCCGCATATAGGCGGCCATGGGTCCAGCGAGTTGGGATAAATACTCTTCCAGTTCATGTTTGGATGTTTTCCACGTAAAGTACGTATAACTCTGCTGAAATCCTTGTTCAGCCAGTGCGCGCATCATGGGGGCGCGGGTGAAAGCTTCAGCCAAAAAGATCACATCAGGGTCAGTTGCGTAAATGCTATGAATAAGACGATTCCACACCCAGACCGGTTTAGTGTGCGGATTGTCTACCCTAAAAATTTTGATACCGCGGTTGATCCATAATCGAACTATCCGTTCAACTTCTTGATACAGGCCTTCCGGGTCGTTGTCGAAATTAAGTGGATAGATGTCATGGTATTTCTTGGGCGGGTTTTCGGCAAAGGCGATCGTTCCGTCGGCTCGGGTGGTGAACCATTCTGGGTGCTTGGTTACCCACGGGTGATCTGGTGACGCTTGGAGGGCTAGGTCTATAGCCACTTCCAATCCGTTCTTTGCCGCGGTGGCCAGGAACGCGCTGAAATCGGCCAGTGTGCCTAGGTCCGGATGAAGGCTGTCGTGGCCGCCGTCTGAGGATCCAATAGCCCACGGCGAACCAGGATCCCCCGATTGCGCAGAGAGAGTGTTGTTGCGGCCTTTTCGATGTGATGTACCGATGGGGTGAATGGGTGGTATGTAAACAACGTCAAAACCCATATCGGCAATCGCGGGCAGTCGCGATGCTGCTGATGCAAATGTCCCTGACCTCGGTGGATTCAGGGTGGCGCCTTCACTGCGCGGGAAAAACTCGTACCACGCGCCCACAAGGGCTCGTTTCCGCTCCACGCGTAGTGGCCATGGCCCACTCGCGGTCGGGGAGTGTCGGAGCGGATAGGAGTACATAATTTCGTCGATCGCTCGATCAGTCGCGGCGGCGAAGCGCACACTGGCCGGAAGGGATGGATTCTGCATAGTGGCGACGGCCGAAGACAGCGTTTGGACCAATGGAGGCGTCATGTGTTCGGTGGTTGCGACTTCCTGAAGGAGTAATCCGCCTTCTGCGAGTTCGCTGTCCACGTCGAGACCTGCCGGAATTTTGATCCGGGCGCGGTGGAGCCAGGTTTCCCACGGGTCGCCCCATGCGCTGATGGTGAATGACCAGTCACCTGCAGTATCGGGCTGGAAAAGTGCGTAATAGCGGTCGGGGTCCTGGTCGGTGCGCATGCGGAATGGTCCGATACTGCTACCCGTCGGATCAGTGAAAGTGATCTCCACGCTCAACTGGTCGTGGCCCTCCCGGAAGGCTGTCACGCTGAAGGGAATGATTTCGTCCACGGCGCCAGCGGCGGGAAAGGACCCACACTCCACGGTGGGCGATACATCAAGCAGAGTGAATCGTGGCATCGAGCCAGCAGGAGAGCCATGCGATGCAATTGTGCCCATGGGTTGAGGGTATCGCCCGAGCACAGACAAGACTAGGTGTTTATATGTATACGTTTGCATGTCGATGGGAAAAGCCCGATAGGTTACGGGGGTGCGTGCTCTCAAGCGAATCACCGTTCACAATATCTTGCCCCCAGCCCTCGAGCCATTGAATCGATTGGCCCTGAACCTGCATTGGTGCTGGGACTACCGAACCCAACAGCTTTTTAGCGCCATGGATCCGCACGAGTGGGAACGGTCCCAGGACCCGGTTCAGGTCCTGGCCAACATATCTCAGGATCGACTGCAGGAATTGGCGAGCGATCCAGGGTTTATTGACCAGGTAACTGAGCGCGAACGTGCCTTGATGGCGTATCTCACCGCCGATAATTGGTTTCAGCAAACAGATGAATCCACGCACAATGCCATGACCGGTGTCGCCTACTTCTCGCCTGAGTTTGGGGTGACATCAGCCCTTCCGCAGTACAGCGGAGGTCTGGGGATTCTGGCCGGTGATCATCTGAAATCTGCCAGTGATCTCGGTGTGCCTCTTATTGGCATCGGCCTGTTTTATTCCTCGGGTTATTTCCGTCAATCTCTCTCACGGGATGCTTGGCAAATGGAGTCCTATCCGGTGTCCTCGCCGGAAATGAGTCCAGTCACCCTGGTGCGCGATTCCGACGAACGTCCGGTCACCATCTCTGTTGGGCTGCCTGGTGGAAAACTCCTCCACGCGCACGTGTGGCTCGCGCAGGTAGGCAGGGAGCCACTGCTCCTCTTGGACACTGACATAGAGCTGAATGACTCCTCCGGGAGGGAAGTGACGGATCGGCTGTATGGCGGCGGCAGCGAAACGCGCCTTCAACAGGAAATGCTGCTTGGTATCGGTGGCGTCAGGGCATTGCGTGCTTATTGCGCGGTGTCTGGCACCGAGGCACCTAATGTCTTTCACACAAATGAGGGACATGCCGGCTTCTTGGGTGTGGAACGCATCCGCGAATTAGTGCAGGGCGAATCGGCCTTGGATTTTGATCAAGCACTGGAAGCCACTCGGGCTAACACGGTGTTCACCACACACACGCCTGTTCCGGCGGGAATAGACCGATTCCCCATGGACATGATCACTCGCTATTTCGGTGGTGACAATGCCGAGCCGGGGGTACCGGTGGAAAAAATCATGGCCTTAGGTCGTGAGGATTCGGGCGACTATTTCAACATGGCGATCATGGGCTTCCGTCTCGCTGGCCGGGCCAATGGCGTGAGCGCATTGCACGGCAAGGTGTCCCGGGAGATGTTTGCCCACCTATGGCCAGGTTTTGATTCCGCAGATATTCCGATTACATCCATCACCAACGGCGTCCATGCACCCACGTGGGTGGCACCCGCGTTAGTGGAACTAGCGGAGCAGATCGGTGGGGTAGGTGATCCGGATCAAATATGGGACATTCTGGGGAGTGCTCCGGCCGGGGATTTCTGGGAAGTCAAGCGCTCCTTGCGCGAAGCATTAGTCACCATGTCCCGTGAACGACTTCGGCAATCGTGGCTCGAACGAGGTGCGACCGAATCAGAGGTCATGTGGACATCGACCGTCTTGGATCCCACGATCTTGACCATTGGTTTTGCGCGCCGAGTCCCGTCATATAAGCGACTAACGCTCATGTTACGAGACCCCGAGAGGCTTCGCCGACTGCTCACACATCCGGAGAGACCTATTCAAATGGTCATTGCCGGAAAGGCGCACCCAGCCGACGACGGAGGTAAGGCCCTCATTGCGCAGCTCGTGCAGTTCGCCGACTCCGCTGATGTCCGGCACCGCATAGTGTTTCTACCCAACTACGACATTGGCATGGCAACAACGCTGTATCCCGGATGCGATATTTGGCTTAATAATCCCATTCGCCCCCTGGAGGCGAGTGGCACCTCGGGCATGAAGGCGGCGCTCAATGGCGCACTGAATCTATCCATCATGGACGGCTGGTGGGATGAATGGTTCGACGGTACGAATGGGTGGGCTATTCCATCTGCATCCTCGTGGACTGACGCAGATGCGCGCGACGACTATGAAGCGCAATGTATGTATGACCTCATTGAATTGGAGGTCGCTCCCATGTTCTATCGACGCGGACAAGATGGGCTTCCACACGACTGGCTAGACATGGTGCGTCACACCCTGCGCACACTGGGGCCGAAAGTTCTAGCCACTCGGATGGTGAAGGAGTACGTGAACCGGCTCTATGCGCCTGCAGCACTATCTGGAGCGACATTGGCCCGGGATTCCTTCCACGAGGCACGGGAGCTCGCAAGCTGGAAGGCACACGTCCGGGAGCAATGGGCCTACCTCCTGATAGATCATGTCGACACTGACATCTCGGGAGCGGCTATTGCTCAGGGATCCATCATCCCGATTCGCGCCTATGTACATCTGGCCGGATTGCTTCCGACTGATGTTTGTGTCGAGGCGGTATTTGGCCATGTTGATTCGCGCGACCAGATTGCTGGTGCTCGGCACCTTGCTTTAACCCCCGTACAGGAGCTCGGCGGTGGGCGGTGGGTATTTGCTGGGGATATCCCGGTGGACCAGAGCGGATCCCTGGGCTACTCAGTCCGCATGACACCTCATCACCCGCACCTTGCCTCCACGGCTGATCTTGGCTTGCTGGTCGCTCCGGTGGATCCTGTGGCCGGTGGAGCGCCCGAGATTTATTTACGCTAGATCGCGCGTTACCTGGAGAATGAGTACCGAGCGGGCGGTTATCGGAACTGCGTCCCCGCTGACGTACGTCTCGGCGGGGGGATTGCCATTAGTGAACGTGGTATCAAGAATGGGTATGTATCTCGCGGCGTAGTTGCCAGCAGGCAGAGTAAATGTCAGGTCCTGCTCACCGGCATGGTAGATAACAAGCAGTGAATCTCCCGAGGCCGCGGACATGAACATTCCAACAGTAGACAGCCCGGGGGCTCCCCAGTCTTCAATTTCGTGGCCGCCCGGTCCAAACCAGGCTAGGTCCTTGGGAGCGTTGCCTGAGTGTGGTTCCCCGGTAAAGAACCCCTCCGGACGTATGTGTGCCCACGTCAGTCGAATGTGGTTCAGAGTTGCGCATAGATCAATGAGATCCCAGTTCTTTTGTTCTAGTTCCCAATCGATCCACGAAATGGAGTTGTCTTGGCAATAGCCATTGTTATTCCCCTGTTGAGTTCGATGCATTTCATCTCCAGCGAGGAGCATGGGTACCCCACTCGACAGATATAACGTAGTGAGGAAATTTCGAATCTGTCGCTCGCGAATGGACTCAATGTTCGGGTCGCTTGTTGGCCCTTCAATCCCGTAATTGTATGAACGGTTGTTGTCAGTTCCGTCGCGGTTATCCTCGAGGTTGGCTTGATTGTGTTTGTGGTTGTAACTCACGAGATCCATCATGGTGAAACCGTCGTGTGCCGTCACAAAATTAATCGATGTTGTGGGGTCGGCTGCTTTACCTCCGTAAATATCTTCTGAGCCCGAGAGACGCCATCCAACGTGAGAGATCCCGCTTTCACCGCGCCAAAAATCTCGAACATCGTCGCGATACCGGTCATTCCACTCACTCCACGGGCTAGGGAAAGCTCCCACGTGATAGCCGCCAGGGCCGACATCCCAGGGTTCGGCAATTAGTTTGACGCTTCGTAGGACCGGATCCTGGGCTACCGCGTTGAGAAATGCGCCATGGAGTTCAACATCGTGTTCGCCACGGGCGAGTGCAGCGGTCAGGTCAAATCGAAAACCATCCACATGCATGTCAGTTACCCAATAGCGCAATGAATCCATGATGACGCGGAGCGCATAGGGGTGTGACGCGTTCACGGAATTCCCACACCCAGTGAAATCCATGTAGTGGCCATCCGGGGTGATGCGGTAAAAATCCCTGTTGTTGATGCCTTTAAAGGACAAGCTAGGACCATCGGTGCCGGCCTCAGCCGTGTGGTTGTAGACGACATCGAGAATTACCTCAATTCCCGCTCGATGTAGTTCTCGTACCATGAACTTGAAATCCTCGATTTCAGTTCCTGGACGCGAGGCGTAGTCATGATGAGGTGCGAAGAAGCCAATGCTGTTGTATCCCCAGTAGTTCGTTAGTCCGGTCTCCATCAGGTGTTCTTCGCTGAGAAAGGCGTGGATGGGGAGAAGTTCGATAGCCGTCACACCAATGTGACGAAGGTGTTCGATTATTGCCGGAGACGCGACCCCGCGAAATGTTCCTTGATCTTCCGCGGGAACAGACGGGTGGGATTTCGTGAGACCTTTGACGTGTGCTTCATAGATGATCGTCTCCGACCATGGAATACGCGGCGGTTGATCCCCGCCCCAATCGAATGTCGATTCCGTGACAACGGAGTGGGGAACGAATTCTCGACTATCTTGGCGCGACATTTTTGTGGGGTCGTGGGGGTCGCAATCACGCAGGGCCGGAACGTTGATTAATTCGCCGGTGATCCGACGGGCATAGGGATCGAGCAGGAATTTGTGGGGGTTGAAGCGCATCCCCGCTGATGGATTCCACTCACCGGTTACCCGAAATCCGTACTGGCTTCCCACGGGGATATCGGGGATTCGACCGGCATGAATTCCGTGTGTGGTGCGTGTCAATAGGTGGCGTGTCTCCCGAGTACTCGGTCCTGTCGTGTCGAGGGCGCAGAAGTGAACTGTGTCTGCGGAGGGTGCCCACACGGCGACATCGACGGAGCCATCATGGCGCGGGGTTACCCCCAATGAATAGCCTGTTCGCTCTGCCGCGCTCACTGACGCCACTGTAGTGGGCTAGCTCTCTGGACATGCATGACATATCGCCAGTTTGAGGTGGGCTAGCGTGTGACTCGGCATAATTGGATTGGCTGATCACAATCGGAGAAGACGGGTAGGCATGTCGTGACGCTATATGACGAGGAATTCGTTCGAGTAGATCTCGATTCAGGTGTGGCAGTGCTCAACTTGACTAGACCACCCATGAATGCGCTAAACCTCACCATGCAGCGGCAGATTGCGGCCGCAGCCAACGTCATCTCCGCACACCCAGATGTCGAGGCGGCGGTTCTCTATGGAGGGCCGAAAGTTTTTGCTGCGGGTGCTGACGTCAAAGAGATGGCCAGCATGAAGTACTCCGACATGGCTGAATCCGCCCATCGATTGCGGGAGTCCTTTGACGCAGTTGCGCGTATTTCTCAACCCACCATTGCTGCTATTACCGGCTTCGCGCTGGGTGGCGGATTGGAACTCGCCATGTGTGCCGATTTTCGAGTGGCAGGCGACAATGTCAAACTCGGGCAACCGGAAATTTTGCTGGGAATCATTCCCGGTGCGGGAGGTACGCAGCGGCTTCCCCGACTTGTGGGGGTATCCCGAGCCAAGGAATTGGTTTTTGGTGGACACATGATTTCAGCTGAAGAAGCCCTGGCCATTGGGCTCGTAAATCGCGTTTGTGCACCCGATCTTGTGCTGGATACGGCGGTCGAGTGGGCTCGCACCTTTGTCGGTGGTCCCCGCATTGCTTTAGGAGCGGCCAAGCGGGCGATCAATAATGGCATGAACGTGGACCTGGCGACAGGCCTCTCCATTGAGACAACGGAGTTCGCGGCTTTGTTTGCCACTGAGGATCAGAAAACCGGCATGAACTCTTTTGTGACAGATGGTCCGGGCAAAGCGCAGTTCGAAGGCCGCTAATGCCAGCGACTGATCAGGAAATAGACGCTGCGTGGGGGGATCGAAAACTCGCCAATATTGTGTATCACGACTGGGAAGCGGAAACGTACGATTCCAAGTGGAGTATTTCTTATGACCAACGCTGTGTGGACTATGCACGAAATTGCTTTGATCATGTGCATCCTCTTCGCGAGCAGGTTACTTATGACACCGTAGTTGAACTTGGATCTGGCACCGGATTCTTTCTATTGAACCTGATGCAATCCGGTATCGGGCGCCGAGGTATCGCTACGGATCTCAGTAAGGGAATGGTTTCTGTCGCTGTGCGAAATGGTCAAGACCTTGGCTTACCCGTTGACGGCGTCGTGGCAGACGGCGAATCTCTCCCCTTTGCAACGGCAAGTGTTGACTTGGTTGTAGGTCATGCCGTTCTGCACCACATCCCTGACCTCGACGCAATGTTTTCCGAGGTACTCCGAATCCTCAAGCCCGGTGGACGTTTCGTTTTTTGCGGCGAACCGACAGAGCGAGGAGATCTGATTGCACGAACTCTCTCCCGATTTACCTGGTGGGCTAGTACACGGATAAGTGCCTTGCCACCCTTGGCTGCCACCTGGGCAAAATCAGCGCAGGAGCTCTCTGAATCTTCCCGTGAGCAGGCTTTGGAATCAATCGTTGACATTCACACATTTGATCCGGATTCGCTTGCGCGCATAGCTCTACGTGCTGGCGCGATTAATGTCTCGACGGTGACGGAGGAGCTCAGTGCCAGTTGGTTTGGCTGGCCAGTACGAACATTCGAAGCGGCGGTCAAACCCGGTGCGCTGGGTTGGGGGTGGGCAAACTTTGCTTTCGGGACCTGGAAACGTCTGGAAAAACTAGATAAAAAAGTATTGTCACGTATTGTTCCGGACGAATTCTTTTACAACGTGTGCATTACCGGCGTCTCACCGTGACAAACCCGCATCTGCAGGCCTCATGAGGATTCTGCATTTTTCCTGGGAATACCCACCGGTCATGTACGGGGGATTGGGATCTCACGTAGTCGAATTAAGCCGCGAGCAAGTGCAGCAGGGCCATGAGGTTGCTGTCATCACCCAACAAGCGAACCCTCATGTTGTGGAGAGGGAAGTGATCGAGGGTGTACAGGTCATTCGAGCCGATAATTTCTATGCCTCAGTCCCATTCGACGCGGATCATCTGGCGAATTGGGCACATGGATTTGCCCTTGGCTCTCTGGCGGCTGCCCGTGCATTCACCCGCACATGGAGACCCCATGTTATTCACGGTCACGACTGGATCGCAGCGCTCCAAACCCGGTCACTAGCGGCAGACATCAATGTGCCTCATGTCATGACTTTCCATGCCACGGAATACGGACGCCACAACGGATGGCTGACTTCGGCGCTATCCAAGATCGTTTACGCCCGGGAAATGCATGCCATTCAATCAACGCCGAACATTATTGTCTGTAGTAACTACATGAAAGCTGAATTGACAAACGGCTATGCCGGTAACCCGAATCGGATGACGGTGATTCCCAACGGAGTCTCCACATTGACAGGTGTTCCTGCCAACGGGCATATAGAGGCTTCGGGAATCTCTTCAGATATTTTCACGATTGGTTTTATTGGGCGTGTCGAATGGGAAAAAGGTGTGCACCACATTCTCGATGCCTTAACCCTTCTTCCGAAAGATCGATATCGGCTTGTAATCGTGGGAACCGGCAGCCAGATACCGTCGTTGCGCGCCAAGATCGAACGAAAGGGGTTGTGTGATCACGTCACATTTCTGGGTTATGTCTCCTCACAGGAGAAAACTCGCCTGCTCAGCACTTTCGATGCTGTTGTCGTTCCGTCCAGTTATGAACCATTTGGAATAGTGGCTTTGGAGGCAGGTGCTGCGCGGGTGCCACTTGTAACGTCCAGTGTGGGCGGTTTGCGTGATGTAGTTCCCAACGATTCCTATGGATATCCGCTTGATCAGGTCGACGGGGAATCAATAGCCGCGGCACTAAGGAGTATTCAGGAATTTCCTCACCAAGCTGGCGAGAAAGCATCACGCCTTGCTCACAGAGTGCGTGAAGAATTTTCCTGGACGTCCGTTGTAGAAAAAACGGATTCTTTGTATGTCACGGCGATTGAGGAGTACGGCGCATGAGCCGTTTCCCCATCTGGCGCGTCGAAAATATCCGATGGATCATTCGACATCGCGCGTGGACGCCATTTTATTTGATCCGCTACCTGCGTTTTCTCAGGTATCACTGGTTTGGACCCAAGGGTGTTGTGTTTACCGGATTTGTTTTCTTGGGAAAAGGCGTGGAACTCACGGTTCGCCGGGGGTTTGGGCGCATAGTAATTGAGCCCTGGGTGCATATCGGTGATCACAATCGCATTCGAGCGCATGAAGGAACAGTTACCATCGGAACAAAGAGCGTGTTGGGTCGTGATAACACCATTAATGCGTACCTCCACGTTTCATTGGGTGCGGAGTGCGTGATTTCCGACTCTATTTACATCTGTGATTTCGATCATCGAATTGAGGATCTCGGAGTCCCTATTCGCAAACAGGGAATCGTGAAGTCGCCTGTGGTCATCGAGTCCGATGTTTGGATTGGGACAAAGGCAACTATCCTTCGCGGCGCGAGAATTGAACACGGTGCCGTGATCGGCGCACATTCCGTTGTTAAGGGGATGATTCCTCAATTCACTGTTGCGGTGGGAGTGCCGGCTCGAGTAGTTCGATCTCGAACAGAGGATTCAGAAAGGACGCGCAGTATTAGGGAGCACCAAGAATATATTGCCGCACAAGTGCGTGAGGCAATGTCGGGCTACTCAGATCAGCCCCCGACAGGATAACCAGAAGGGGTACTCGACAATCGGACGCTGTTCAGCTCCGCTCACGCGTTGGTAGTGATTCTGCACTCTGGATCTGGCGTATTCGGCTGCGCTGTTACGGCTAATCATGAACGCCCAGTCACTGGATAGTTGCATGACTGCTTCATTGAGCAGGTCAGATTGCTCGGCGGGAGCTAACCGTCCGCTGTGACAGGTAGCCAGCATTCGATCCTGGGTCTGTTGGTTCATGACAACAACATCGCGAACCGTGTCTGACGTCCAAATTCTCCAGTCCTTTCCTTCACCCCACGAGGAGGCAGGTAAATCAATGCGCTCGTGAGGGGCTCGGCAGGCCTCCTCCAGTGTGATCGTTTCTATGCCGCTAGCGGGAAGAAGTTGGATGACGGTGGAAAGCCATTGAACCCCTTCTCGCCACCAGTGCCCTAGGAGCTCGGTATCAATGGCGACAACAATCACAGGGTCGTGTGCGAAATCATCAGTTGCCTGGTTATCGAATGCACGTGTCAGTTCCTGCACGAATTCCTGGGCATCGGATAGGACACTGCGGGAGGCGTCCGCTGGTTCGTAAGGCTCCTTCTCTGGAGAGGTCCGATCACCGACTCGAGAAAGCCGAAGCCCTGCGGAGTGGTTGACGTCGTGAAAATCCAGGTAGGCCGAACGACCTGGATACCCTCGATCAGCCGACCACAGATGATCGCTGACGTGCAAATCCCGCGCGATCACGGAGACGGGGCTGTTGCCGAGTTTGTATGGCACATTGGCTCGCCCGCCCGCCTCGTTCACAGCAGGTTCATCGACAAGGAAGTACTGCACCCCAACCTGCTCGTAGACCTCTTCTTGGCCGGGGCGATATGCGCATTCAGGAACCCAGATCCCGCGCGGTTGAATACCCCAGCGTCGACGAGCATCCATGAGCCCTTGCTCCACCATGAATCGGTGAACACGTGGATCCAGATACGGTGTGAAGGGATGGCCCAGCGGACCGCCGAGCACCTCCATGGCTTGGCGATCCACGAGCGTGCGGACCATGGGGGATATGCCACGGGAAAAGTCCGCCTCAAACTGATGAAGTGTTCGGGTAGCGCTCTCCATCTGATAACTCCGGGCAGGATGCTGGTGAGGAATTTGACCTGTTCGGATCTGCCAGTCGTGAAGCCACATGTGCAGATTGCTCAGGGCATAGGGACTGTCTAACTGCGCGGCCAGTATCGGAGTGATCCCCAAGGTGAGCATGGAGGTGAACCCAGCATCGGCGAGCCGTCGTAACTCGATGAGCAAGGGTATATAGGAATGGGCATAGGCCTGGTAGAGCCACTCTTCGCCCACCGGCCAATTGCCATGCCCCAGTAGCCACGGCAGGTGGCTATGTAAGACAAAACACACTCGACGCGAGGGTGAATCTGCTGCGGGTGAGGTGCTCACGCTGTGACACTAGTGCGTGGACTCTGAGTGGGCGCAACTAGTTACTCGTGGGTAACATAGAACTGCTCAGGCAACCGAAGGGCTACCGAAAGGGTAAGTAACGTGAAAATTGCGGTGTGCGTCAAGCAAGTTCCTGATACGTGGGCAGAGAAGAAACTCCGTGAGGCGGATTCGCGCTTGGATCGGGAGTCGGCTGACGGGGTACTCAATGAGCTTGATGAGTATGCCGTGGAACAAGCTCTACAAATTGTCGAAGCACAGGGTGGGGAAGTAGTCATAGTGACCATGGGCCCCGAGCGAGCGGGCGAGACACTCCGCAAAGCCATCAGCATGGGGGCTGATTCTGGGATTCACATTGTGGACGAGTCATTAGGCGGCTCAGACGCCATTGCTACGTCAGCCGTTTTAGCTGCCGCACTCAGTGGACGTGGATTCGATCTCGTTCTCTTTGGTTCCGAGTCCACGGATGCACGTATGTCTGTGGTCCCCGCCATGGTGGCTGAACGTTTGGACCTTCCACAGTTGACATTCGCACAAAAGGTCGATGTGACCGGAAGTACCGTCACAACGGAACGTGTAACGGAATACGGATTCGACGCCATGACCGCTGAGTTACCAGCGGTGGTCAGTGTGGTGGAGAAAATCAATGAGCCGCGCTACCCGTCTTTCAAGGGAATCATGGCCGCTAAGAAAAAACCGGTGGAAACCTTGGCTGTTGCCGATCTCAGTCTTGACGCCGCACATGTCGGCGGCGCAGCAGCGTGGAGCGAGGTTGCTGACTTTGCTGCCCGACCTCCGAAGGCCGCCGGTGTTGTCGTGACAGACGAAGGCGACGGTGGCGTGAAGATTGCCGACTTCCTGACTAGCCAGAAGATCATTTAAGGAGACCCATGTCCGACGTACTTGTACTCGCTGAGCATCACGAATCAGATATCAAGAAGATTACATACGAATTGGTAACAGGCGCGCGAGCGCTGGGCAACCCGATTGTGCTGTGGCTCGGTGCGGGTTGTACCGCGGACACGGTTGCCGCTCTCGGGGAATACGGCGCGACCAAGGTGATCGTGGCTGATTCCGCAGCCGTCTCGGATCACCCTGTAGTACCTGGCGCTGAGGTTGTCGCGTCACTGGTGGACTCACTGTCTCCGGTGGCGGTGTTAGTTGCGTCCACAGCTGACGGCAAGGAAATTGCGGCACGCGCAGCTATCAAGTGTTCCGGTGGGATTATTACCGATGCCGTGGAAATTGCACCGGACGGAACAGCAACCCAGAGTGTTTTTGGTGGAAGCACCGTGGTGCATTCCCGGGTGACGCACGGTACCCCGTTCATCACCGTTCGACCCAATGCAATCCCGGCAACACCGCAGCCTCAGGCCGCTGTTCGTGAAGATATTGAACCCAGTATCTCAGCTGGTGCCCAGCGCGTCACCATCTCGCAGCGAACCGTTGTGCCCAAGGGTGCGCGACCCGAACTCACGGAGGCTGAGGTTGTGGTCAGTGGTGGGCGTGGAGTTGGTGGCGCCGAGGGCTTTGGTGTTATTGAGTCTTTGGCCGACTCACTTGACGCTGCAGTGGGTGCTTCTCGGGCAGCAACAGATGCCGGCTGGTATCCGCATCAGTTCCAAGTGGGACAGACCGGCAAGACGGTGTCGCCGCAGCTTTATATAGCCAATGGAATCTCTGGGGCTATTCAGCATCGCGCGGGCATGCAGACATCCAAGGTCGTTGTTGTGGTGAATAAGGATCCAGAAGCCCCAATTTTTGAATTAGCGGACTACGGAGTTGTCGGGGATTTGTTCACTGTTGTACCGCAGCTAACTGAGGAAATATCCAAGAGAAAATAGCGCATTCGCGAAATACCTAACACCTTTATATGCTTGCTGCCCGTGCGAGATGCACGGGCACTTGCATATATGGAGCTCGAACAGGTTCACGCGTTGAAAGGTAGGTCATGGCCCGCATTTACCTCGACCATGCCGCCACGACGCAATTGCGACCAGAGGCAGCGCAAGCATGGCTGGAAGCCGGCCAGCACGTAGGCAACGCCTCGAGTCTGCACACCTCGGGTAGGTCAGCGCGGCGAACAGTCGAGCAGGCTCGTGAATCCATCGCAGAAGATCTCGGAGTCCGTCCCTCGGCCGTTATCTTTACCGGTGGCGGAACTGAATCCGACAACTTGGCTATTAAAGGAATCTTCTGGGCCCGTTCCACGCAGGGTGGCCCTCGCCGAATCGTGACGAGTGCCATTGAGCACCATGCGGTCCTAGACCCGGTTCTGTGGTTGCAAGAACATGAATCTGCCCCGGTCACATTCCTCGAGGTGGATGACCGCGGGGTCGTGAGCCTTGATCAATTGCGTACTGTCTTGGAGCTAGGTGATGTTGCCCTGGTGTCCATTATGTGGGCCAATAATGAAATCGGAACAATTCAACCGGTGCAGGAGATATCTCTACTCTGCCAGGAATTTCACGTCCCTTTCCATACTGATGCGGTTCAGGCTTGCGGGCAGATTGAGTTAGACCTGTCGAATCTTGGAGCAACAGCCGTCACCCTGAGCAGCCATAAAATTGGCGGTCCGGTGGGCGTGGGGGCATTGATTATTGATCCGCATCAGAAGGTAACGCCGGTATTGCATGGCGGAGGGCAGGAGCGCGAGATCCGGTCGGGGACGTTGGACCCAGCATCGATTGCGGCATTTGCGACCGCATCTCGGCTCGCAACGTCCCAAGCACATGCCCATGCCGAGGAAATGCGCAACCTTCAATCGTATTTGATCGCTGGCGTGCAATCCGTTGTCCCGCAGGCGATCCTCAATGGTCCACAACCCGGTCCGTCGCGGTTGCCCAACAATATTCATTTTTCATTCCCAGGATGTGAGGGTGATTCACTCCTCATGTTGCTCGATGCCGCGGGGATCGATTGCTCCACTGGTTCGGCGTGTACGGCTGGGATCCCTGAACCAAGTCACGTGCTCCTCGCTATGGGGGTAGACGAAAAGACCGCGCGGGCCTCCCTGCGTTTCAGTCTTGGTCGAGGGAGCACCGCTGCTGACATTGATCAACTAATTGACGCGCTACCCGTTGTCGTTGAGCGTGCAATACGTGCGGGGTCGGTGTAGCCATGCGCGTTATCTCGGCCATGAGCGGAGGAGTTGATTCCTCGGTGGCAACTGCACGCATGATCGATCAGGGGCATGAGGTGATTGGCGTGCATCTCGCCTTGTCAAAAACAGATTCCCAGGGCAAAAGTCGTGGATGCTGCACGTTAGACGACGCCCGTGATGCTCGTCGTGTAGCCGACAAACTCGGTATACCGTTTTATGTATGGGACTTTTCGAGTCAATTCGCCGAGAGCGTTATGCAGAATTTCCTCGACGAGTATTCAGCAGGTCGAACTCCCAATCCCTGTCTTCGCTGTAATGAAAAAATTAAATTTAGTGCTGTCCTGGATCGCGCCTTGGCCCTCGGTTTTGATGCGGTCGCCACCGGTCATTACGCACAAATAAAGCAGGGCGCGCATGGAATTGAAATGCATCGGGCGGTTGATCCGCTGAAAGATCAATCGTATGTCTTGGGCGTGTTAACCCAGGAGCAGTTGGCGCATTCTTTCTTCCCACTAGGTGGGGATCACAAGAGCACGGTGAGGGCAGAAGCAGAGTCTCGCGGGCTGATCACCGCCAAGAAGCCGGATAGTCATGACATTTGTTTTATTCCCGACGGTGATACCGCGGGATTTCTTGTGAAGAAACTTGGTGAACAGCCCGGGGCAATCCGCGACGTGACAACAGGTGATGTTATTGGCCAACACTCCGGAGGCTTTACTGTCACCATTGGTCAGCGTCGAGGTCTTAATTTGACCACGCCCGCTGAAGACGGGAAGCCACGTTATGTGGTCAATGTCGATCGCGAGTCAGGTGATGTTCTCGTTGGGCCTCCACAGATGCTAGATGTGCATGCTCTGATCGGCATTGATCCGATCTGGGCAGGCCCGCCGTTGGGTAAGGAGTGGCTCAATGTTTACGCCCAGGTGCGTGCTCACGCTGAGCCGGTCCGAGCGAGTGCCAGACTTGTTGATAATCAACTTTTTGTTGAACTGAGTGACCCAGTTCGTGGATTGGCGCCCGGACAGGCAGTGGTCCTCTATGAGGAAACCCGCGTAATTGGCTCAGCAACCATCGCGGCAACGGACAGAGTCAACCCGGATGAATATCCGCTGGACAGTGGAAGGCGCAGTGGCTGAGGCCCGAGTAAGTGGTCTGGGCGCTGTTCCAGGAACGTCTAGTGTGGAAGCGGCTCGCGTTATTGCCGGCGAATGTGCACCTGCACCTTTTATCCCCGTGTTAGCGCAGCGTGGACCAGGCGCTGACCCTATTGGTCGTACCGGCGGAATGCTGGCGAGCGTTTCCACGGAGTTCGCCGTGGAAACAGTCCCCAGTGGGTGGAAAGTAAGCGGTTCCTGGGGGCGCGACATGCACCGAGCGGAGAGTTATTTTCGTGAGGACCTGGATGCAATGGAGGAATCGCTGACAGGTACCAACGAACCCCTGATGCTGGGTGTCGTGGGTCCGGTGACCTGGGCCGGCCGAGTAGACGGGGCATCCGGGGAGAAACTCATTCGGGACCACGGGGCTCTACGAGACATCAGCACTGCCCTAGCCACCGCGCTTGGCGACTTAGCCACATTGCTGGCTCGTCGATTTCCTGACTCCCCGGTGGTTTTTCAGATTGATGAGCCGCTGGTAATGCCCGCGACAGAAGGGGCTATTCCTACCGCCAGTGCTTTGAATACTTACGTAGCCCTGGATCGACAGTTTGTTGCCTCCCTGTGGGCGCCCCTTTTCGCGGCTGCTCAGAAGCACACTGCCCGCTATGGGGTAAATGCCAGTGGTGGTAGGACTCCGTTGAGCGATCCCTACACCTCTCTGCTGAGAGCAGCAGGAGCGAGCAGGTTTTATGGAGTAGAGCAGGCAGCTGAACTAGGCGACATCATCGATTCTGGGGCCGAGTGCGTCTGGCCATTGATTGCCGACCGCTCAGGTGAATTCACTGCTCGAGACATGGTCCGTCGATTGGGATCCCTGGGCTTTTCTGTTGAAACATTCGCTCCAAATACGGTGGTAGTTCCCTCGGATCGAGAGATGAGTGGAGGCTGGGAGGCCGCTCGGAATGCGTGGAATCGTGCCCAGGCGGCGGTAGATTTACTCAATGATCCCGATCGACTCGAATCAGGTGACCGGCGCGTGCCAGGAGCGGTATGACAGCTAGTCCGCCCCCGAATGCCACCGCGCGTTGGGTGGAGCTTGTCGAGGAGATAAACCACGCTCGGGTTCAGTACTCGCTCCACGAACAGCAGCGACTATCAGACTCCGAATATGACAATCTATTTCGGGAACTGCTCGCACTTGAAGCGGAATATCCCCTGCTCGTAACGGGAGACTCACCGACTCAATCAGTGGGTGGATACAACTCGGATTTATTTGATCCTGTCCAGCACTTGGAACCAATGTATTCATTGGACAACGTATTCAGTGAATCCGAGCTGAGCTCTTGGATGGACCGAGTTTCGGCGGCATTGGGCCGTTTCCCCGAATTGCTCTGCGAATTAAAAATAGACGGATTGGCTGTTGACGCGGTGTATCGCCATGGAGTGCTTGAAACTCTCGCCACTCGCGGAGATGGAACAACCGGTGAAGACGTTACGGCTAATTCCGCACTGATTTCATCCATTCCTCAGCGACTCGCTGGCACAAAATTTCCATCTGTTTTGGAAGTCCGTGGCGAAGTTTTTTATCCATTGGACGTGTTTGATCGCATCAATGAGGAACAGGCAAAAGCCGGTAAATCGCTCTTTGCCAATCCTCGTAATGCGGCCGCAGGGGCTTTGAGACAGCGGCTGGATAAACGGGAAAAAGAATGGATAGCCGCCCAAGGGTCAAAGCGGGAGGCACGCCTTGGAGCTGAGTTAGAAGCCGCTCGACTCCGACTGTCAGGATTGAGATTCACGGTGCATGGCATTGGGGAGCACTCAGAAATGTCGGCTCACACACAGAGTGAGATTTATTCGCTGCTGCGGGTTTTGGGTTTGCCAACGAGTGATCATTTGAGTGTTGAACGAACATCAGAAAAAGTGATTGACTTCATCGCGCAATTCAACGACAACCGATCCAATGTTGAGTTCGACATTGATGGGGTTGTTATCAAGGTGGATTCGCTGGAAGATCAAGTGACATTGGGCTACACCTCACGAGCGCCACGGTGGGCAATTGCCTACAAATATCCTCCGGAGGTTGTTCGTACTCGGCTCCTAGCGATAGAAGTGAGCGTTGGTCGTACTGGTCGAGTGACGCCGTATGCCGTGATGGAACCCGTTCACGTTGCTGGAACAACCGTCTCCATGGCCACCTTGCATAACTCCCAAGAAGTTGAGCGCAAGGGGGTGCTTATCGGCGACATGATTTTCCTGCGGAAAGCTGGCGAAATTATTCCCGAAGTGTTGGGTCCTGTAATCGAAGATCGCACCGGGGCCGAGACACCCTTTGTCATGCCCACGCACTGTCCTGAGTGCGGTTCAGCCTTAGCGCCGGAATCCGAGGGCGACAAAGACATCAGATGTCCGAATGCACGAACGTGCCCTGCCCAGCTTCGCGAGCGACTTTTTCACGTCGGCTCTCGGGGAGGTCTCGATATTGAGGGGCTCGGTGAGAAATCCGCGGGTGCACTCCTGTCGTCTCACCTGGTGTCCAATGAAGGAGATCTCTTCTCCCTGACCGCTGCGGATCTTGTTCGGAGTGATTTCTTTACCCGTGATCCGCATAAGGGGGAAACTGGTCTGCAGCTCAATGAGGCCGGGCATGTGCTGTTAGAGCAGTTGGAGCGCGCGAAATCCCAGCCTCTGTGGAGATTTCTCGTGGCGCTCAGTATTCGGCACGTAGGACCCACGGCGGCCAAGAAGCTGGCCCAGCATTTCGGATCCTTGGACGCTATTGACAACGCGACACCCGAGCAGCTTTCGTCCGTTGACGGCATTGGTGAGCGCATCGCGTCAAGTGTCCACGAGTATTTCCACGAGGATTGGCACCGGGAGATCATCAATAAATGGCGCGCAGCCGGGATCAACTTCGTGGATCAGACATCTCAATCACCAGGAGTTCTGACGGGCAAAACAATTGTCATTACCGGTTCTATTCCTGGGTATACGCGAGATAGTGCCCAGGAGGCCCTTGCAGAGATGGGTGCCACGATCGCAGGAACTGTCTCGAAGAGAACCGACCTCGTGGTTGCGGGGGAGAAGGCTGGTTCTAAAGCAGAGAAAGCGCGGACACTAGGAGTTCCCGTCACGGATATTCAGGGGTATCAGCACCTGATTTCTGGCGACTTTGACGCAGCGCTTGCGCGTGGTCGCTAGATTGGGAAGCGGACGATCCAGCACTGCAAGGTCAATAGTTTTGGTATCAGACTCTGGGAATAGACTCTGGTCATGTCCACTCTCGATCGCGAGCAAGTAATGCATCTTGGGCGTCTAGCGCGACTCGAATTGTCTGAGGAGGAAGTTGTTCACTACACCGAACAACTCGACCAGATCCTTGGTGCAATTGCTTCCATTTCTGAGGTTGCGGCAGAGAGTATCCCGCCCACATCGCATCCGATTCCCATGACAAATGTCTTTCGCGACGACATTCCGGTAGCGGGACTCGATCGCGACGAGGTCGCAGCAGGCGCGCCCGCCTGGGAGGACAATCGTTTCCTCGTACCGCGAATTCTGGATGACCCAGCATGAGTGACATAAAACCATCGGTCATGGACTCAGATCTCACCCGGCAAAGCGCAGCCACTTTAGCCACAGCTATCGCCCGGGGAGAAGTGTCGAGCGAGCAGGTGACCGCTGCTCATCTTGACCGAATCGAACAGGTTGATCCGATCATTCATGCATTTTTGCACGTTGATCGTGAGCAGTCACTGGCGAAAGCCCGGGCTGTTGACACAGCGATCGCCGCCGGGGAAATAGCCAGTCCGCTCGCGGGTGTTCCCATTGCTTTGAAGGATCTATTGGCTACCCGGGGAATCCCCACAACCTGCGGGTCGCGGATCCTTGAAGGGTGGAAACCCCCGTATAACGCGACCATTGTGGAGAAACTTGAGGCCGCCGGTGTGGTGTCCCTGGGGAAAACCAATATGGATGAATTCGCCATGGGCTCTTCCACCGAGCACAGTGGCTATGGACCCACGCGTAACCCCTGGGATAGGGAGCGAATTCCGGGAGGTTCCGGTGGTGGGTCAGCGGCCGCTGTGGCTAGTTTTGAAGCTCCCTTAGCCATTGGAACAGATACAGGCGGTTCGATTCGGCAGCCGGCCGCGGTCACCGGAACGGTAGGCGTTAAGCCAACCTATGGCGGGGTTTCGAGGTATGGAATTGTCGCTTTAGCGTCATCTCTTGACCAAGCGGGACCGTGTGCCCGCGATGTTATGGATACCGCTTTATTGCATTCTGTGATTGCCGGTTACGACCCGCGGGATTCCACGTCAATCAATGCGCCGGTGCCGGACGTCATTTCCGCGGCCAAGTCTGCTGATGTCCGCGGCATGAAAATCGGTGTGATCAAGCAGCTTCAGGGGGAGGGTTTCCAAGTAGGTGTGCTGGAGCGCTTCACCCAGGCGCTGGACACACTTTCTGCTCTCGGCGCAGAAATTGTGGAAATATCGTGCGAGCATTTTCACTATGCATTAGGTGCCTATTACCTCATTCTGCCTTCCGAAGCGTCTAGCAATCTTGCACGCTTCGACGGAATGCGTTTTGGAATCCGCGAAGGGGATAATGGCCAGAATTCCGTTGAGCAGGTCATGAGTGCCACCAGGGAACGCGGATTCGGAGCAGAAGTCAAACGTCGGATCATGCTAGGAACATACGCATTGTCCAGTGGTTACTACGACGCCTATTACGGTCAAGCGCAGAAAATTAGAACGTTGATTACCCGTGATTTTGAACAAGCGTTCGCGTCAGTAGATGTTCTCGTTTCTCCGACAGCGCCGACCACTGCCTTCAAGATTGGTGAAAAGCTTGATAACCCGTTGGCCATGTACCTCAATGACATTGCCACGATTCCGGTGAACCTTGCCGGTAACTGTGCCATGTCGCTCCCGATCGGTTTGGCCCCTGAAGATGGCCTGCCGGTGGGTCTGCAAATCATTGCCCCCGCAATGGCAGACGATCGTTTGTATCGGGTTGGCTCAGCACTCGAAGCGGCTTTGGTGGACCAGTGGGGCGGTCTGTTAATTCAGGAGGTGCCGGCACTGTGACAACAACTGATTTTGACCACGTACTGCTCGAGTTTGACCCGATCATTGGGTTGGAAACTCACATTGAGCTGGGTACCCAGACCAAAATGTTCTGCGGATGCTCGGCTGAATTTGGTGCGGAACCGAATACTCATGTTTGCCCGGTGTGTTTGGGTTTGCCCGGCTCTATGCCTGCTGTAAACCGAGCCGCAGTGGAATCAACCATTCGCATGGGTCTCGCGCTGAACTGTTCCATTGCCCCGTGGTCGCGCTTTGCCCGCAAGAATTATTTCTATCCCGATATGCCCAAGAATTATCAGATCTCCCAATACGACGAGCCTTTGTGTAGTGATGGATATCTTGACGTCACCGTCATGACACCAGAGGGCCCCCAGGTTTTTCGGGTGGACATCGAACGGGTGCACATGGAAGAGGACACCGGGAAGTTGACCCACGCCGGTGGTGCCGGTCGCATTCATGGTGCGACTCATTCGCTGGTGGATTACAACCGAGCCGGTGTGCCGCTGATTGAAGTTGTGACAAAACCGGTTGTAGGCACTGGTGTCTTGGCCCCAGATGTAGCCAAGGCCTATGTCGCGGAATTGCGCGATCTCATGCGGGGATTAGGCGTTTCTGATGTCCGAATGGAAGAGGGCTCCTTACGCTGCGACGTCAACGTCTCGCTGAGCCGTCCCGGAGAGGAATGGGGCACTCGCACGGAAACCAAAAATGTCAATTCCCTGCGCTCCGTGGAGCGAGCGGTGAGATCTGAAATGATCCGTCAAGCAGAGCGCCTCCGTGAAGGCGAGCGGATCATTCAAGAGACCCGGCATTTCAACGAGGAAACGTCCAGCACTACATCGGGCCGTTCCAAGGAACAGGCAGAGGACTACCGCTATTTTCCCGAGCCTGATCTCATTCCAGTTGCCCCATCCGAGGACTGGATTGCTGAGCTTCGCGCCACGCTTCCTGAGATTCCCTCGGTTCGCCGTGCACGTTTGCAACAGGCGTGGGGGATCAGCGATTTCGACATGGCAAGTGTTGTCAACGCGGGAGCGCTGGACTTAATTGAACAGACAGTGAACTCGGGAGTCAACGAACAGGCAGCCCGTAAATGGTGGATGGGTGAGTTCTCCCGTATTGCTCGCGATCGTGGTTGTGAGCTCGAGGAATTAGCTGTGGGACCCGCTCAGATCAGCGAGGTTGAGTCCCTCATTGCCTCTGGTGAACTGACGGACAAGCTGGCGCGGACAGTCTTTGAGGGAGTAATAGCCGGTGAAGGTACCGTTGCTGAGATTATTTCCGAGAGAGGGCTCAAGGTTGTCAGCGACGACTCATCCCTGATTGCGGCCATTGATCAAGCATTGGCGGAACAGCCTGACGTGGCGGAAAAAATTACCTCCGGAAAAATTCAAGCAGCGGGCGCCATTGTGGGTGCAGTTATGAAAGCCACCCAAGGACAAGCTGATGCAGCAAAAGTACGCGCACTGCTCCTAGCTCAACTGGGAGTTTCTGAATAATCCGCAGCCCGAGCAGAGAAGGTCACTCATGCCAGATTCAAGGTCCGAGAACATGAAGCCCCGCAGTTCTGAAGTAACTGAAGGCTTAGAGCGGTCAGCTGCTCGGGGCATGCTGCGCGCAGTGGGCATGACCGACGAGGATTTTCCTAAACCCCAGATCGGTGTGGCTTCCAGCTGGAATGAAATAACCCCCTGCAATCTTTCGCTGGCGCGGCTGGCAATTGCCGCGAAAGAGGGAGTGCATGCGGCCGGTGGTTTCCCCATGCAATTCGGCACTATCTCCGTCTCCGATGGCATCTCCATGGGGCACGAGGGCATGCATTTCTCTCTCGTGAGCCGCGAAATCATTGCCGATTCCGTCGAGGCAGTCATGCAGGCGGAGCGCCTGGACGGCATGGTGACTTTTGCCGGATGCGATAAATCACTACCGGGCATGCTGATGGCTGCTGCCCGGTTAGATATTGCTTCAGTATTTGTGTATGCGGGATCGATCCTGCCCGGGCATGTGAAATTATCCGACGGTACGGAAAAAGATGTCACAATCATCGATGCTTTCGAGGCAGTTGGCGCATGTGCTCGTGGTCTGATGTCCCGGGAGGACGTTGACACTATTGAGCGCGCTATCTGTCCCGGTGAAGGTGCTTGTGGCGGTATGTATACGGCTAACACCATGGCGAGTGCCGCTGAGGCCATGGGCATGTCACTTCCTGGTTCTGCGGCTCCACCCGCCGTTGATCGCCGCCGCGATGGTTTTTCCCGTCGCTCGGGTGAAGCGGTGGTTGAACTCATTCGACAGGGCATAACAACCCGAGACATTATTACCAAGCAGTCACTAGAAAATGCCATTGCGGTGGTCATGGCTTTCGGTGGATCTACTAACGCGGTGCTTCACCTGCTCGCTATCGCCCACGAGGCTAATGTGGACTTAGTCATGGACGACTTTCATCGAATTGGTTCCAAAGTCCCGCTCCTCGCGGATGTGAAGCCATTCGGTCGCTATGTCATGAGCGATGTCGATCGTGTTGGGGGAGTTCCCGTCATTCTCCGTGCGCTTCTCGACGCTGGATTGATCCACGGCGATTGTTTGACCGTGACGGGTAAGACCATGGCGGAGAATCTGGCATCGATCAATCCTCCTGACCCAGACGGCGACATTCTCTATGCATCGAAGAACGCGATAGCCACCAGCGGCGGCATCACGATTCTGGGTGGCTCGTTGGCACCAGAGGGTGCGGTCGTGAAGAACGCTGGTGTCCCGGTGGAACGATTTGATGGCACGGCGCGCGTTTTTGAACGGGAACAGTCCGCCATGCAAGCGCTGGAAGAGGGCACAATCAACGCGGGCGATGTTGTGGTGATTCGATATGAAGGCCCCAAGGGTGGACCTGGCATGCGTGAAATGCTCATGATCACGGGAGCCATTAAAGGAGCTGGATTGGGCAAGGACGTGCTCTTGATCACTGATGGCCGCTTCTCCGGTGGCACAACCGGACTCTGCGTGGGGCATGTGGCCCCGGAGGCCGTTGACGGTGGACCCATTGGCTTAGTCGAGGAGGGGGACCGAATTTCCATCGATCTTGGCGCCCGAACCCTGGAGTTACATGTCGATCCAACGGAGTTGGCGGCTCGCCGCGCCCGCTTCCAGCCACTACCACCACGCTATGAACGTGGGGTGCTGGCCAAGTACGCCAAACTCGTGGGCAGTGCGTCCAAGGGCGCTGTCTGCGACTAGGGACCTACCTCCATGTGACAGATCTGGCCCATGGGGCTATTGTTCTCATGTGGCACCAAGGAATTTTGTAGTAGTTATTAGGCGCGTGGGCTAAGCAGCACTCCTACGCGCAGCCCTCCGCAACCCACTCGGGTCGGGGGGTTTTTCATTCGACAGGATGGATAGGACATGACAGAAGAGATCACCGGAGCCCAAAGCCTCGTTCAGTCCATGGAGGCTGCTGGCGTTGATGTGGTTTTCGGCATTCCCGGCGGGGCTATTCTCCCGGTCTACGACCCGATCATGGACTCCACCAAGATTCGTCACATTCTGGTTCGCCACGAACAGGGTGCTGGTCATGCGGCCGAAGGTTATGCATCGGCAACTGGCCGAGTTGGTGTCTGCATGGCAACGAGCGGTCCAGGTGCCACCAACCTCGTCACGCCCATTGCTGATGCCTACATGGATTCCGTGCCTATGGTGGCCATCACGGGGCAGGTGCCGAGTGCCGCCATTGGAACTGACGCATTCCAGGAAGCAGATATCCGCGGTATCACCATGCCGATCACCAAACACAATTTTCTCATTACCGACCCGGATCAGATTCCCACAGCCATTGCCCAGGCATTTCATCTGGCATCGACCGGTCGCCCAGGCCCAGTGCTCGTCGACATCTCCAAAGATGCCTTGCAAGCTGCTACCACGTTTAATTGGCCGGAGGACATAAATTTACCCGGCTACAACCCGCGGACCCGACCACACTCCAAGCAGATCAGGGAGGCGGCCAAGCTGATTTTGAGTTCGCGGCAACCGGTTCTCTATGTCGGTGGTGGCGTTATCCGGGCAAATGCATCAGCCTCCCTCCGCGCACTCGCTGACCTCACCGGGATACCGGTTGTGACAACGCTCATGGCGCGGGGCGCTTTCCCCGATTCCCATCCGCAGCATCTGGGGATGCCCGGAATGCATGGCACCGTCGCTGCGGTCGGTGCACTACAGAAAGCAGACCTTCTAGTCACCCTCGGTGCTCGTTTCGATGACCGTGTGACGGGGAAGTTGTCCTCCTTCGCGCCGAATGCTGCAGTGATTCATGCTGATATTGATCCTGCGGAAATTGGCAAGAACCGTCATGCAGATATTCCCATTGTGGGTGACTTAGCGGAAGTAATTCCTGAACTGATTGCGGCACTCCAGGCGGAACTGGATCAAGGTGCCCATGGAGACTATGAAGGCTGGTGGCTGCAACTCAATCGACTCCGGGATACCTATCCGCTGGGTTACGACCTACCAACGGATGGAACCCTGTCGCCCCAGTACGTGATTGAGCGTCTGGGAAAAATCTCCGGACCTGATTCCATTTATGCCGCGGGGGTTGGGCAGCATCAAATGTGGGCAGCGCAATTCATTGGATACGAATACCCGGGAACGTGGTTGAACTCCGGCGGTGCCGGCACCATGGGTTATGCGGTACCAGCTGCCATGGGTGCAAAAGTAGGGCGACCTGATGCAACCGTCTGGGCAGTAGATGGCGATGGCTGCTTCCAAATGACAAATCAGGAATTGGCTACCTGCACGATCAATGACATACCTATCAAAGTGGCATTGATTAATAATTCCAGCCTCGGCATGGTGCGGCAGTGGCAAACGTTGTTTTATAACGAGCGCTACTCCAATACCGACCTGCACTCACATCGCTTCCCCGACTTTGTCAAATTAGCGGAAGCCTATGGGGCCTATGGGCTTCAATGTGATTCACCGGACCAGGTTGACTCAGTCATTGAAAAAGCATTGAGTTTGAATGATGCCCCTGTTGTCATTGATTTCGTTGTTCACCGCGATGCCATGGTGTGGCCCATGGTTGCGGCGGGCACCGGTAATGACGAGATCATGTACGCCCGATCTATTGCGCCTGAATGGGGGAGTGAGGACTAATGTCACGTCACACATTGTCAGTTCTTGTTGAGGATCAGCCAGGCGTCTTGGCTCGCGTGGCGAGTCTCTTCTCGCGCCGGGGATTTAATATCGAATCCCTCGCTGTGGGCCCAACAGAGTTATCTGATGTCTCCCGCATGACCATTGTGGTGACAGTCGAGGACTCCCCATTAGAGCAGGTGACCAAGCAGTTGAATAAATTGATCAATGTGCTCAAAATCGTGGAGTTGGAGCCAGACCAATCGGTGCAGCGAGAGATCATGCTGGTCAAAGTCAAAGCTGATTTGGAGACCCGAAGCCATATCTTGGAGACTGTCCAATTATTTAGAGCCAAAGTGGTCGACGTTGCACACGATGCCGTCACCATTGAGGCAACGGGTGCGCATGACAAGCTGCTCGCCCTGTTGAAGGTTCTTGAGCCTTTTGGGATCAGGGAACTTGTCCAATCTGGCATGGTGGCTATGGGGCGGGGATCCCGATCCATAAGCGACCGCGCCGTACGTGCCGCTGATAAATCTGCGTAAAGTTCATCCCGACCGATCAATTCGAAGGAGACCCGGCGTGGCCGACATGTTTTATGAAGTAGATGCTGACCTAGACCTAATTAAGACACGGAAAGTTGCCATCATGGGTTTCGGCAGCCAAGGGCATGCCCATGCCCTGTCATTGGCTGACTCCGGTGTTGACGTTCGCGTTGGACTCGTCGAAGGTTCCAAAAGTCGGGCCAAAGCAGAAGCTGCTGGGCTGAGGGTTGTTGATCCGGCTACGGCTGCTGCTGAAGCTGACCTGATCATGATGCTGGTACCGGATCCGGTTCAAAAGAAGCTTTACGACGAAGCTATTTTGCCCAACCTTGTGGAGGGCGACGCGCTCTTCTTTGCCCATGGCTTCAATATCCGATTCGGATACATCAAGCCACCTGCCTTTGTCGATGTGTGCATGGTGGCACCGAAGGGTCCCGGCCACTTGGTGCGTCGGGAGTTTTCGGCGGGACGCGGCGTACCCGTGTTGATTGCGGTGGAGCAGGACGCCTCGGGTCAGGCCCTCGCTTTGGCGTTGAGCTACGCAGCAGCTATCGGCGGTCTCAAGGCCGGCGGTATCAAAACCACTTTCACGGAAGAAACGGAGACGGACCTGTTCGGGGAACAAGCTGTTCTCTGTGGTGGCGCATCCCAATTGATCATGTACGGTTTCGAGACACTGACAGAGGCCGGATACCAGCCGGAGGTAGCGTATTTCGAGTGCCTTCATGAGCTAAAACTGATCGTCGACCTCATGTATGAAGGGGGCATAGCCAAGCAGCGATGGAGCGTATCCGATACAGCGGAATTCGGAGATTACGTTTCAGGACCCCGTGTCATTGATGAAAATGTGAAAGCCAATATGAAGGCAGTCCTAGCTGACATTCAAAATGGCTCCTTTGCAGAGCGGTTTGTTAATGACTACAACAACGGCAGTCCCGAGTTTCTCGAACTCCGCGCCAAGGGTGAGAAGCACCCCATCGAGGCTGTGGGTCGAAAACTTCGTTCCATGATGTCCTGGGTATCCGGCAGCGATAACGATTATGTCGAGGGTTCTGCCCAACGGTAGGTGAGGGGCACGGGTAGGTTCACCTCATTCTTGGTGGCGCTGTGCGATCAATAGACTGATCCCGTGACCGCACCCAAAGTACTGATTGCCGAGGAACTTTCACCAGCGACCGTTGAGGCCTTAGGCCCCGATTTCGAGATTCTGCACTGTGACGGCGCTAACCGGACAGAGTTGCTAGAGGCTATCGCGACAGTTGATGCGCTGTTGGTTCGTTCTGCCACGAACGTAGACGCTGAGGCCTTGGCTGTGGCCAAGAATCTCAAGGTGGTGGCTCGTGCTGGAGTTGGTCTGGACAATGTCGACGTTAAGGCGGCCACCCAGGCTGGTGTCATGGTGGTGAATGCGCCGACCTCCAATATTGTGAGTGCGGCGGAGCTCGCAGTGGCACTCATGCTCGCGAGTGCTCGTAACATTGTTCCCGCTAATGAAGCACTGCACAAAGGTGAATGGAAGCGCAGTAAGTACACGGGCGTTGAAATCGCCGACAAGGTGGTCGGGATTGTCGGCCTTGGCCGGATCGGCGTTCTGGTTGCTCAACGGCTGAGTGCTTTTGGCGTTCAGCTCATTGCGTACGATCCCTATGTTCAGCCGGCGCGTGCCGCCCAGCTAGGGGTTCGCATGGTAAGTCTTGACGATCTTCTGGCGGAGAGTGATTTCATTACCGTGCACTTACCCAAGACTCCGGAAACCATTGGCTTGATTGGCGACCCTGAACTGCATAAGACAAAGCCGACGGTTCATATCGTAAACGCGGCTCGTGGTGGAATTATCGATGAAGATGCCCTGTATCGCGCCCTCGTTGATGGACGAGTGGCTGGTGCAGGTATCGACGTGTATGCCAAGGAGCCGTGCACAGACTCCCCACTATTCACGTTGGAAAATGTTGTCGCTACACCACATTTGGGTGCCTCCACAGATGAAGCCCAAGAAAAGGCAGGCATTTCCGTCGCACGGTCGGTCCGGCTTGCGTTGGCTGGTGAACTCGTGCCAGACGCAGTCAATGTGCAGGGTGGTCAACTCCACCAGGATCTCAAACCCCTCGTTCCACTCGCGGAGAAGTTGGGAGCCATTGCGTGCTCCCTTGCTCCGGCGGCGGTGGTGCGAGTGGACGTTTCAGTTCTCGGCGAAGTGGCCGAACATGATGTCCGGGTGTTGGAACTCAGTGCGCTCAAAGGTGTTTTCCAAACTCTGGTCCATGATCCGGTGTCGTTTGTTAATGCGCCCGTGTTAGCGGAAGCACGAGGTGTCGAAGTCGCGTTGACCACTGATCGCACTTCCGATGACCACCGAAATCTGGTTCGAGTGGTGTTGACACTCACAGATGGATCAAAAGTTGGCGTCGCGGGAACAGTCACCGGCGCGCACCACACATCCAAAGTTGTTGAAGTGGATTCATTTAGTGTTGATGTACCTCTGAGTCAGCATATGGCATTCTTCAGATATCACGATCGACCCGGTGTCGTTGGAATCGTGGGAAACATCTTGGGCACCGACAACATCAATATCGCGGGCATGCAGGTAAGTCGGGATGCATCAGGGCATGCCTTGATCGTGCTTACGGTGGATTCGGAGATCACCCAGGAATCCCTTGATCAGATCACCTCGGAGATTCAGGCTCACTCAGGTCGGGCAGTTAACCTCTGATCGACCTGTTCACAGCACTAATAATCGCTTTCAGCGAGGCAGTAGTAATGGACGGGTCGATTCCAACTCCCCACAGGACGCGACCCTCAACGGCGCATTCCAGATAGGCAGCAGCGGTGGCATCACCACCGGAGCTCATGGCGTGTTCGGCGTAATCCAGCACGCGCACGTCGATCCCATGGTGGTGAAGGGCATCGCAAAACGCGGCTATGGGGCCGTTCCCTGTGCCATGGAGAACTACCTCAGATACGGTATCCAGGAGTCGAGCAGTAATGGATGTTTCGCCGTCGACATCTGAATCCTGTTTAACGCTCACCAAGGAAAAGCGCCCCCACGGAGCCGAGGGATCGGGGAGATACTCCTGGGAGAAGGTTGACCACATTGCCGCGGGCGCGACCTCACCACCTTCTGAGTCGGTGACCCGCTGAATAACCTGGGAAAACTCGATCTGGAGTCGCCGAGGAAGATCAAGGCGGTGCTCGGTGCGCATTATGTAGGCCACGCCGCCTTTGCCCGATTGAGAATTCACTCTGATGACAGCCTCGTAGGTGCGCCCGACGTCCTGGGGGTCGATCGGCAGGTAGGGGACTTCCCACCGGAAGTCCTGAACGGCCACACCGGCGGCTTCCGCATCGCTATTCATGGCATTCAAACCCTTGTTGATCGCGTCCTGGTGTGAACCGGAGAATGCGGTAAAGACCAGATCGCCGCCATATGGATGGCGCTCATGAACAGGAATCTGATTGCAGTATTCGACTGTTCTGCGGACTTCATCGATATTACTGAAGTCAATTTGTGGGTCAATGCCTTGGCTAAAGAGGTTCATGCCCAGGGTAACCAGACACACGTTTCCGGTGCGTTCCCCGTTACCAAAAAGGCACCCTTCAATTCGGTCAGCTCCAGCCAAATAGCCCAATTCGGCGGCAGCAACACCGGTGCCTCGATCATTATGTGGGTGAAGGGAGAGGACAATGCTGTCGCGGCGAGCCAAATGTCGGTGCATCCATTCAATCGAGTCGGCATAAACATTGGGTGTGGCCATTTCGACTGTTGCTGGCAGGTTCAAAATCACTTTTCGCTCAGGAGTTGGCTGCCAGACATCCGTGACTGCGTTACAAACATCGAGGGCAAACTCCAACTCGGTCCCGGTATACGACTCTGGTGAATACTCGAAATAGATATCGGTGTCAGGTGTGATCTCTTGGGCGTATTTGAGGCAAAGCTGCGCTCCGTGTACTGCAATATCGCGGATTCCGTCCTTGTCGAGACCGAATACCACCCGACGCTGCAACGTTGAGGTTGAGTTGTAGAGGTGAACAATCGCAGTTTTGGCACCGACGAGGGACTCAAATGTTCGTTCAATCAAGTGTTCCCGCGACTGGGTGAGTACCTGTATCACCACGTCGTCAGGAATGCGATCCTCTTCAATGATCTGTCGCACAAAATCGAAGTCGGTCTGAGATGCAGAAGGGAACCCCACTTCAATTTCTTTGTAACCCATGGAGACGAGCAAATCAAACATAGCTAATTTCCGTGCGGGAGTCATGGGATCAATGAGCGCCTGATTCCCATCTCGCAAATCGACCGCACACCACCGTGGAGCTTTGTCCATTGTTTTCGCCGGCCACGTGCGATCGGGGAGCTCAATGGGGATGAACGGGCGGTACCGGTGAAATGCCATGGGTGATGGCTGTTGCTGTGTTCGTTCCTGGTAGTTGCTGCTCATGTTTCCTCCGCGGTTGTTAGTCAGTGTTGATAACCGGTGCTGTGTGCTCCCGCGACGAGGATCCGGTGGATTAAGCCTCGGCGCGGCAGTGAAGCAGGAGGCCGGGAAGGGTAAGAATGGGCAATGAGCGCAGCAGGGGTTCTCCTGCCGGCGTGGCGGACGGTACCGCGGGGCTACTGCTCATCACGGGAGGAGCCTAGCACCGTCGCTCAAGCAACCTTCCGTTCGGAGTCCTGTGGGCGAGGGATAATCTGCGCGCATGACGCGTACATATTCCATTGCCCTCATTCCCGGCGACGGCATTGGCACGGAAGTTGTCGATCAAGCTGTGCGCGTACTGGGAGCAGTTGCCCCGCGAGCGGGCTTTGAATTCACCGTGACGGAGTACGACCTCGGTGCTCGTCGTTATAACTCCACGGGTGAGCTGTTGCCGGAATCAGTTATTGAAGAGTTGCGCACCCATGATGCCATTTTGTTGGGAGCTATTGGTGACCCCACAGTCCCTCCCGGTGTTTTGGAGCGGGGAGTGCTCCTGCCCTTGCGTTTCATCATGGATCACCATGTCAACCTTCGGCCAGTGAAGCTATACCCGGGCGTCACCGGTCCCTTAGCGGGTAAAGATTCACGACACATTGATTTTGTTGTGTGTCGTGAGGGCACTGAAGGACCGTATGTCGGTGCCGGCGGCGTGCTTCGAAAAGACACTCCTCAGGAAGTGGCCATTGAGGAAAGCATCAATACAGCGTTCGGGGTTGAGCGAATTGTTCGCGATGCATTCCACCGGGCTTCATATCGGCGCAAACACGTGACACTCGTCCACAAGACGAACGTGTTAACTAACGCGGGAAGCCTGTGGAAGCGAACCTTTGACCGAATTGCCCGGGAGTACCCGGATATTGCAGTCGACTATCAGCATGTCGACGCTGCTGCCATGTTCTTCATCACCAATCCAGAGCGCTTTGATGTTGTGGTGACGGACAACTTGTTTGGTGATATTTTGACCGATATCGGCGCTGCCATTGTCGGCGGTATTGGTTTAGCGGCGAGTGGAAATATTGATCCAAGTCGTAGCAATCCCAGCATGTTCGAGCCTGTGCACGGATCCGCACCAGACATCGCGGGTCAGGACAAGGCAGATCCGACAGCCACCATCATGTCGCTATCGATGCTTCTTGACCATATAGGTGAATCCGAGGCAGCCCGGTGGGTTGAGGAGTCCGTCGCGGAAGATTTGGCAGAACGCGGTAATTCCGTTCGGTCTACAACCGAGATTGGTACGGCCATTGCAACCCGGGTTGCCGGCTGATTTCCAGAAACCTGTGAAGGAGTACGTTGTGCCCATGTCTCACGCTGACCGTTTGTCCATAGTTGACGCCACCAGTGGTGGTGCGCGGACTAGTGGCGAGCGAATCAACGAGATTCTCGAGAACCCTGGATTTGGAAAGTACTTCACCGACCACATGGTGACGATTGATTGGACAGCTGACAACGGATGGCACAACCCTCAATTGCGCGACTACGGCCCCTTGTCCATGGATCCGGCCACGAATGTTTTGCATTACGGCCAGTCGATTTTCGAGGGACTCAAGGCCTACCGACACAACGATTCCACCATTCAGACCTTCCGACCCTTTGAAAATGCCCAACGATTTGCGCGTTCGGCGCGTCGTCTCGCCATGGCAGAGTTACCGGCTGAACTCTTTGTGTCTAGTTTGGAATCTTTGGTAACAGCCGATCAAGACTGGGTGCCCAGCGGTCGCGAACGGTCGCTCTATCTCCGTCCCTTTATGATTTCAACGGAGATCGGCCTCGGGGTTCGTCCAGCGAACGCCTATCAGTATGTGTTGATCGCCTCGCCCGCTGGCGCCTATTTCGCCGGCGGCATTGCACCGGTGAGTGTCTGGGTCTCCGATGACTACGTTCGGGCGGCGCCAGGGGGCACCGGGGAAGCGAAATGCGGCGGAAATTACGCAGCGTCCTTATTGGCACAGGCTGAGGCGACCGCGCACGGGTGCGATCAGGTTATCTGGCTTGATGCCATTGGCCGCGAGAAGATCGAGGAAATGGGTGGCATGAACCTGTACTTCGTCTACGGCGAAGGGGATTCAGCTCGCGTCATGACACCCCGTTTGACTGGCTCACTGCTTCCGGGCATTACCCGTGATTCCCTGTTGACTGTGGCGAATGACCTAGGAATCGCCGCGAGTGAAGGTGAAATTACTGTCGCCGAACTCCGCGCGGCCTGCGATAGCGGCGAGATTACCGAGGTTTTCGCCTGTGGAACAGCCGCAGTGATTACGCCCGTGGGCACCGTTAAATCACGTGCGGCGGGTGAGTTCACCGTGGGTCAAGGAGAAACGGGGCCGGTCACCATGGCACTGCGCAATGCCCTCCTCGACATTCAATCCGGAAGCGCCCCGGACCGTCATAATTGGATGCATACGCTCGTCGAATAATGACCGCGAGCTCCGAGGGAGCTCCACGTGTGGCAGAATAAACGTGTGGCACAAGGAATCATCATTATCTAGCGCGTCACCATGACGCGCTGCCCTTCGCATTGCGGAGGGTTTTTTTGTGCCCAGTTGAAAGGGGATAGTCACCGTGGCTGCCAATGACGCANNGACGAATTTGGCGTCGGGTTCATTGAAGGTGGATGGCCTGGCGCCCTCCCGAAAGACACGGAGTTCTTTGAGTTGGCCCGTGACCTGCCGCTCAAGAACGCGCAACTTGTGGCTTTCGGTGCAACGCGCAAGGCGGGCATCCGGGTAGAGCAGGATCCCCAGGTTCAGGCACTCATTGACTCACAAGCACCCGTTATTACTGTGGTGGCGAAATCAGATATTCGGCATGTTGAACAAGCGCTGAAGACCACCGCAGCTGAAAATCTCGAAATGGTTCACGACACGGTGAAGTATTTAGTGGACCACGGTAGGCGAGTTTTCGTTGACCTTGAACATTTCTTTGACGGGTACAAGACCGATCCGGATTATGCGCTAGCCGTTGTTCGTGAGTCCATGAATGCCGGTGCAGACGTTGCGGTGCTCTGCGATACGAATGGGGGAATGCTTCCTGGAGGGATCCACCGCATTGTGTCCGACGTTATTAAGCAGACAGGGGCTCGTGTAGGAATTCATTGTCAGGACGACACCGGCTGCGCGGTGGCCAACAGCATCTCAGCGGTGGATGCAGGTGCAACGCACGTTCAGTGCACCGCTAATGGGTATGGCGAGAGAACGGGCAACGCCGATCTATTTCCGGTCACAGCAAACCTTCAATTGAAAATGGGCATTGAGTGCGTACCGGCAGAGTCACTTGCCGACATGTACCGCATCTCTCATGCTATTGCGGAAATCGCCAATATTGCTCCGGATACCCACCAGCCCTACGTTGGTGTGTCATCTTTTGCGCACAAGGCAGGTCTCCACGCAAGTGCTTTGCGTATCAATGCGGATCTATATAACCACATTGATCCTCAGTCAGTGGGAAATCTGCAACGAGTTCTTGTCACGGAAATGGCGGGGCGTGCGTCAGTCGAACTCAAAGGCAAGGAACTAGGCCTCGATCTCGGAGATAAGCCCGAGGTGCTAGCAGGTGTCATTGACCGAGTGAAGGATCTGGAAGCTCGCGGTTGGTCCTTTGAATCCGCCGATGCATCATTTGAGTTGCTTGTGCGTGCCGAAAGAGGCGAACAGCGCAGGTTCGAGGTTGAATCATGGCGAACAATTGTTGAGCAGCGGGAAGATGGAGTCGTGGCAAGCGAGGCTACTGTCAAAGTGCACGCTAATGGTGAACGCATTGTCGTTACGGGGGAGGGTAATGGTCCGGTAAATGCCTTGGATAATGCTTTGCGCCGTGCTGTTGCCCAGATTTTCCCCGAATTGGTGGACGTGAAGTTAACGGACTACAAGGTTCGCATCCTGGACGGAGTCAAGGGCACTGACGCTGTGACCAGGGTGCTAGTGGAAACTTCCAGCGGCCACAATCGATGGACCACCATTGGGGTTCATGAAAATGTGATTGCTGCATCGTGGCAAGCACTCGACGATGCCATGCACTACGGAATGATCCACAGCGCGGGCGAGTAGTCTTTCACCGTGCGTATATGTCGAATAGCTATCGGTGACACTGTCTCATTTGCTCTCATAGATCAACTTGATGATTCAGGAGAGATCGGTGCTGACACGATTGTGGTCCCCATTGCGGGTCACCCATTTGGTGACATAGAGCCGGTTGGAGCAGCGCTACCTGCGGCGGATGTAAAGCTGCTGGCCCCGGTATTGCCCAGCAAAATTGTGTGCATTGGCAAAAATTACTCTGATCATGCGGCCGAAATGGGAACCCCTGTTCCGGAAACGCCGCTTATTTTCTTGAAACCCAGCACGAGTGTGATTGGCCCGGGGGAGGCAATTGTTGTGCCTCGCCAATCGCAGGAAGTGCACCATGAAGCTGAACTTGCCATTGTCATTGGTCGATTTTGCAAAGACGTTCCACTGGAACGTGTGCCCGAGGTGATCTTGGGTTACACATGCGCTAACGATGTCACTGCCCGAGATGTGCAGCACAAAGATGGACAGTGGACTAGGGCCAAAGGATTTGACACTTTTTGTCCACTCGGCCCGTGGATCGAGACCGAATTGGACACATCAGATCTTGCGATTACGTGTTATGTGGGATCGGAGCTCAGGCAGTCTGGCACTACTCAAGATTTGGTCGTTAAAGTGCCTGAGTTAGTTAGTTACGTGAGTTCGTGCATGACGCTGCTTCCGGGCGATGTGATTCTGACAGGTACTCCAGCGGGGGTTGGTCGTCTTGAGTCCGGCGACCATGTGGACGTGGAAATAGAGGGCATTGGGAACCTCGTGAATTTTGTGACGGCTGAGGCGATATGAGTTCTGATATTCGGGTCCGATTCTGCCCATCGCCCACGGGAAATCCACATGTTGGCATGATTCGAACGGCCTTATTTAACTGGGCTTTTGCCAGGCATGTAGGTGGCACTTTTGTGTTCCGCATCGAAGACACCGATGCAGCGCGCGATTCCCAGGAGTCGTATCAAGCGCTGCTCGACTCCATGCGCTGGCTGGGTCTGAATTGGGATGAGGGACCAGAAGTAGGCGGTCCGTACGGCCCGTATCGCCAATCTGAACGGCACAACCTCTACACCACAGTGATCGATTCCTTGGCGGATTCCGGGTACACCTATCCATGCTTTTGTACCACAGAGGAGCTTGACGCACGGCGGGAAATTGCCATGCAAGAGAAGCGTGCCCCGGGCTACGACGGCCACTGTCGTGATTTAACCGAGGCGGAACGAGAGGCGTATCGCCAGGAGGGCCGGGAATCGGTCATTCGTTTTCGCATGCCGGGGCACGACTTTATGTGGGACGACCTCATTCGTGGTGAAGTCACGTTTAAGGCGGAGCACGTTCCCGACTTCGTCATTGTTCGCGCTAATGGCGATCCGCTATACACCCTGGTGAATCCAGTAGACGATGCACTGATGCGGATTACTCATGTTCTTCGTGGTGAAGACCTGCTTTCATCCACGCCGCGCCAATTGGCACTCTTTGAAGCGCTCGTTGCCATCGGGGTAGCCCAGTACATCCCGTCCTATGGTCACCTGCCCTACGTTATGGGTGAAGGTAATAAGAAACTCTCCAAACGAGACCCTGAGTCTTCCCTAGCTATGTACCGAGAGCAGGGTTACCTCCCCGCCGCGTTACTGAACTACCTGGCGTTACTGGGGTGGTCAATGGGAAACGACCAAGAATTTTTCTCTCTGGAGGATATGGCGCGCGCGTTCACTCTCGAACGGGTGAACCCAAATCCAGCTCGATTTGATCTCAAGAAGTGTACGGCGATCAATGCTGACTGGATTCGCTTCATTCCACCGGTGGAATTAACTGATCTGCTGCTGCCGTTTTTAATAAGAAGTGAGGTGCTGGGGAACCAACCATCACAGCAAGAACTCGACGTATTAAGCAAGATTGTTCCACTCATTCAACAGCGGCTAGAAATTTTGTCCGATGCCCCAGCACTTATCTCCTTTATGTTCGTTGATTCCGTGTCCATTGATCCCACACTCTGGACACAGGATTCGGCCGAGGTCTTGGAGCGCAGTATTGCGGCGGTAGAGCGGGTGACCCCGTGGACGGCCGAGCAGATTCAAGCGGCGCTCCGGGAGTCGCTGGTGACTGAATTGGGTCTTAAACCAAAGTTTGCATTTGGTCCCGTCCGAACCGCCATTACCGGATCCAAGGTGTCACCACCCCTTTTTGAGTCCATGGAGATACTGGGTCAACAAGCATGTGTAGAGCGCTTACGTGCTGCGAGCGAGTCACTCCAAGGCTGATGCTGGGCTCGGAGGGGTGGCAGATACACTTTGTCGGCATCCCATGGGGTATGGGGTAATTGGCAGCCCAACTGATTCTGATTCAGTTAGTCTAGGTTCGAGTCCTGGTACCCCAGCGAACCGTGGGTAACCATGGTTTTTTTATGGCCCCGTTGTGTAGTGGCCTAGCACGCCGCCCTCTCAAGGCGGTAGCGCGGGTTCGAATCCCGTCGGGGCTACAAAGGGTGGGAGAACCAGATTTGGTTCTCCCACCACAGGGGTTGACTCACCTCGGGTTGACTCCTTGATGGGAGGAGATCTTGTGGCAACGGAACCGCGCACAATGGCCGAGAAAGTATGGGCCGATCACATTGTGCATCAAGGTGAGGGTGAGCCTGATCTGCTGTACATAGACCTGCATTTAGTTCATGAAGTAACAAGTCCGCAGGCATTCGACGGGCTTCGAGCCGCGAATCGACCAGTCCGCCGCCCGGATCTCACCGTAGCGACGGAGGATCACAATATTCCTACGGTGGATATTGATAAGCCAATCGCGGATCCCGTCTCAAGGACCCAGGTCGAGACACTGCGCACAAATTGCGAGGAATTTGGTGTGCAACTTTTCCCATTAGGAAATATTGAACAAGGCATTGTTCATGTTGTGGGACCGCAGATGGGACTCACCCAGCCAGGCATGACCATTGTGTGTGGTGATTCACACACGAGCACGCATGGCGCCTTTGGGGCATTGGCTTTTGGCATTGGTACCAGCGAAGTGGAGCATGTGCTGGCCACCCAAACCTTGCCGCTGAAACCATTTAAGACGATGGCGATCAATGTTGACGGTGAGTTGCCCGCGGGGGTGAGTGCGAAAGACATCATTTTGGCGGTGATTGCCAAGATAGGAACCGGCGGTGGCCAAGGGTACGTCTTGGAGTACCGCGGGTCCGCAATTCGTGGGCTGTCCATGGAAGGTCGCATGACTATTTGCAACATGTCCATTGAAGCTGGTGCTCGTGCGGGCATGGTGGCCCCCGATCAAACGACTTTTGACTACATTCAGGGACGGCCGCATGCCCCACAGGGAAGTGACTGGGACGAGGCAGTGGCTTATTGGTCAACTCTGGCCACTGATCCCGGTGCGACATTTGACGCGGAGGTATTTATTGATGCATCCACATTGGCGCCCTTTGTCACCTGGGGCACCAACCCTGGACAAGGACTCCCGCTAACTGCCGCTGTCCCTGATCCTGCAGAGGCGCGGGACAGTGTTGAACGGGAATCAATTGAGCAAGCACTGGCTTACATGGATCTCACTCCAGGAACCCCACTTCGGAATATTGCGGTGGACACTGTCTTCTTAGGGTCGTGCACCAACGGCCGAATCGAAGATCTCCGGGCGGCTGCGGCAGTGCTTCGGGGCAAGAAAGTCGCCCCCGGGGTCCGGCTACTTGTTGTTCCCGGATCCACCCGAGTGCGGATTGAGGCCGAATCTGAGGGCTTAGACCAAATTTTTCTTGATGCTGGTGCCGAGTGGCGGGGAGCAGGTTGCTCCATGTGTTTGGCCATGAATCCAGACAAATTGTCGCCAGGCGAGCGCAGTGCCTCAACGTCCAACCGAAATTTCGAAGGACGCCAAGGTCCGGGTGGTCGCACACATCTGGTTTCTCCAGAGGTGGCTGCTGCTACGGCAGTTATAGGTAAACTCGCAGCGCCAGCAGATCTGGAGGTGGCATCCTGATGGAAGCTTTTGTCACCCACACCGGGACAGGTGTTCCGCTTCGGAGGAGCAATGTCGATACCGACCAGATCATTCCGGCCGAATACCTTAAACGCATTACTCGCCATGGATTTGACGATGCACTTTTTGCCTCGTGGCGCAAGGATCCAGAATTTGTCCTGAATCAACCACAGTTTCGTGATGCCACCATTCTCGTTGCCGGACCTGATTTCGGAACAGGTTCGTCGAGAGAACACGCTGTATGGGCCCTTCAGGATTACGGATTCAAGGTGGTGCTGAGTTCACGATTTGCTGATATTTTCCGGGGCAACTCCGGTAAAGGTGGTCTTCTCACTGCGCAGGTACCGCAAGAACTTATTGAGTCGTTGTGGGAGGTCCTTGAGGCTGACCCGTCTATTTCCATCACGGTCGACTTGGAGACAAAGATGGTGACTGCTGGAACGCTATCAGCACCGTTCGAAGTGGACGACTATGTTCGCTGGAGGCTCCTCCAGGGACTTGATGACATTGGCATCACCATGCAGCATCAATCGGACATCGATCATTTCGAGTCCACGCGTCCTCGATTTAAGCCGACTGTGGTGTAGAACACTAAATATCACAAAGGCACAATCACTGATCTCGGTGACATGAAAAACCGTTGGCGCGCAACAAGTATCGGCGTGGCGAGCACCGAGTTTGTCCTCGGGAGTTTAGGCTTGGAGTGTTGGTCATCCGACCAACCTGATCACCCTCCGGAGGGGTTAACTCGTGAATAAAGCAGAAATTGTAGATTCAGTAGCCGCAGCTCTTGACATGAGCAAGCGCGACGTTACTGCTGTTGTTGATATGTTCATTGATGAAACAAAGCGTTCCGTTGTTCGTGGGGAAAAGGTAGCAATCAGCGGCTTTGGTGTCTTTGAGGCACAGGCACGCAAGGCACGACTTGGTCGCAACCCACGCACAGGTGAGACGGTCAAGATCAAGGCCACCAAACTTCCCAAGTTCCGTGCGGGTGCAGAGTTCAAGGCTTTCGTTGCTGGCGACAAGAAAATGGCTAGTGCATCTGCTAAGAAGGCTGTTGCTAAGAAGGCCGCACCCAAGAAGGCTGTTGCTAAGAAGGCCGCACCCAAGAAGGCTGTTGCTAAGAAAGCGGCACCCAAGGGTCGCAAGTAATTACATCATTTATTAATGGCCGCCACCGTGTAGGAGGCGGCCATTAATATTTGTAGGGCTATCGGGGAACAATCACACGCTGACCAACGCGGACGGTCCTGAGCGGCGCAATGTCTTCGGTTTCAAGGTGCTGAATACGCCCCGATTCATCGACGGCAGTTAAAGGATCGATCGAGGCGATCGTTAACACTGCGGATGGGGGTGTTGATTGTCCTTGCAGGGCAGTTGTTGTCGATGTACCTAGCCCCAAGCGAATCGCGTCCCATAGATTTACTTCGGTGTCGACATCCCTCCGTGCCGAGGCAAGGTGAGGTTCGTGAATCTCCGTGGCTCCGGCTTCTCGGTGAGCTGCTCGGGATCTGGGTCCGAAGCAAGGCAGATCAGACGTGTTATCGGTCCGCATCCACATAGTGCTACCTGTTCCCTCAGCATCGCTGAGAAAAGCGCAGGGATACTTTGCACCCGCGACAAGGAAGTTGCTGACATCTGTTGCTGTTAGACACGGTATATCCCCCAACACAACCACAATATGTGCTCGTTCGATGGCGGGCAAACTCTGAATTCCTTGGTTAATGGCTGGGAGAAGGCCTGGCTCGCCCAATTCCTCCACGACGGCACAGTTCAGTCCAGACGCTACGTCGGCGATTGTGCTATCACTGGTTACCACCGTGATGTCCGCGATCTGAGTGCTTTCTGCGAGCGCTGTCAAGACGTCTGTCAAAAAGGGAATACTGAGATCTATTCTGCCCAGGCGAGTCTTCGATTCGACCAAACGTTTAGCGGGCACAATTGCATGCCACTGGGTGCTCAACATGGGTTCATTCAACCCGGTCGACAGGTAGTCTGTGCAAGTGCCTGGTCATCCCACTCGTGCTTCAAAGCTCGGTCCGGGATATCGGATTGCGGTGTTCCTCTTGTGGCCATTGCTCATGATCTTCACCAAGCGTGATTGGCGTGGCTTTGACCAGTTGGATTCGGTTGATGGCGGAATCATTGTGGCTACCAATCACACATCATGGTTCGATCCGCTGCCTGTTGCCCATGCGCTCTGGGGGCATAATCGCCCGCCAAGATTTCTGGGTAAGGAATCAGTTTTTCGAGTTCCTATTGTGGGTTGGGTTATTTCCAACGCCGGTCAGATTCGCGTGTATCGAGAAAGCGCAGAAGCGGTCGGTGCATTTCGTGACGCCGTAACGGCGGTGGAGCGGGGTGAGTGCGTGGTGGTGTACCCCGAAGGGACGATCACCAAAGACCCGCAGTTGTGGCCAATGGAGGGCAAAACGGGTGCGGTTCGAATTGCTCTTGCCTCCGGCGCCCCGCTTTACCCCATGGTCCAATGGGGTGCCCAAGCGGTGATGGGGCCCTATAAGAAGGAATTTAAATTATTTCCCAGGAAAACAATGCACGTGTGGTTAGGGCCACCTATTGATCTGACGAACTACCGGGGCAAGGAATGGACCCCGGAACTCCTCCATCAGGCAACCGATCTACTCATGCACAGTTTGGCGAACATGGAAGCTCAGATTAGGGGAGAGGATCCACCCTCTCAGTTATTCGTTGCGCCGCGCAAAGGAGCAGACTCATGACTCGAGTCGCCATGATGGGGAGTGGCTCATGGGGCACAGCTTTTGCGGCAGTAATGGCTGATTCTGGGTGCACGGTCACTATCTGGTCACGCGATCAGCATCTAGTTGATTCCATCAACAGTGATCACGTGAACCCGGTGTATCACCCCGGAGTGAAACTCCCGGAGTCCATGTCAGCAACCACCGAAAGTGCCACCGCTTTACGCGATGCTGACATGGTTGTCTTGGCCATTCCAGCGCAAGCACTCCGGAGCAACCTCTCCGAATGGGCTGCCCTGTGTGGACCTGACACAGTGTTTGTTAGTTTGATGAAGGGCATAGAACTGGTCTCCAATGAGCGCATGAGTCAAGTTATCGCTGAAGTCACTGGCGCCTCGGCCGATCGCATTGCTGTTGTTTCCGGACCAAACCTAGCGAGGGAAATAATCGTTCATCAGCCCACTGCCACAACGGTCGCTTCAGAAAATGAGCAGTGCGCACGGCAAGTGGCCGCCGCATGCACCACGGATTATTTCCGCCCCTACTGGACGACTGACGTTATTGGCACGGAAATTGGCGGAGCGGTGAAGAATGTCATTGCCTTGGCTAATGGAATTGCCGTCGGAATGGGGCTCGGCGAAAACTCACAGGCGTCCCTCATTACCCGGGGGTTGGCGGAAATTGTGCGACTCGGCGGTGCGCTGGGAGCTGACCCCATCACATTCCTCGGCTTGGCCGGGGTTGGAGATTTGGTCGCGACGTGTCAGTCTCCACTCTCACGGAACCGAACATTTGGAGAAAATTTAGGGAAAGGTCTCAGTGTTGCGGAGACAATCGATATCACTGCCCAAACATGTGAGGCTTATAAGAGCTGTGAGCCAATTCTAGATTTGGCGAATAAGCATTCGGTGGATATGCCCATCACCTATGAAGTTGTTCAGGTTTTGCATCACGGAAAAGCACCAGCTCAATTGCTAACCGCTTTCATGCAACGTGATATCAGAGCGGAATAGCTATTGAGCCTGATCAAGTGCTTGCTCTAGATCTGTCCACAAGTCTGCTGGGTGCTCAATTCCTAGGGATAACCGAATGAGGTTCTCCGGCACAGTGTCACTTTCTAATTCCCATCGGCGACGTCGTTCCAAGAGGGATTCAACTCCGCCCAGGCTGGTTGCGTACGTCCACAATGTAGTTGCTCGGCATACTGAATCGGCATCTCCAGAAACCTCAATTGCCAGCATGGATCCCCACCCCGGGTATCGGACCGCCAGGACGGACGGATGCTCTCGAAGTCTGTCAGCAATGTAGCGAGCATTGGATTCCGACTTTTCATACCGAAGAAACAATGTGCGCAGTCCTCGCAGTGCTAGATAGCAGTCGAAGGAGCTCGGCATGGCGCCGAGGAGTATCCGGCGAATTCGGATCTGTTCTGCCCGGTCGGGATCTGAGGTAACCACTGCACCCATCAGAAGATCTGAGTGCCCACTGAGCATTTTGGTCACGCTGTGCAGGACATAGGTGGCACCTAGGGTGAGCGGCTGCTGGTGTACTGGTGTGGCGAATGTGTTGTCCACCACGGATATCACACCTGCTTCATGTGTTGCGGTGAGACATGCAGGGAGGTCAGCTTCCTCCATCATGGGGTTAGTAGGAGATTCGAGCCATACCAGATCAACAGCGGGCAGGTGGTCAATGATCCCTTGCGTATCCCGCGGGTGGATCAAGGTCAGACGAATGAGTCCACGGTCAGCTAGCTCGCGGAGACGTACCGCGACACCGGTGTAGGTATTAATGGGAGCGAGAACATGGGCACCATAAGGAACAAGATCTAGGAGTGCCGTTGCGGCTGCCATGCCCGAGGAAAAAACGGTGGCGTGTCCATGTTCCAGGGCGCCGATGGCGGTTTCTAATGCAGCCGCACTGGGGGTGCCTTCTCGGGCGTACTCCATGTCACCTTCAGCGTGAAAGGTAGAAGCCGGGACGATGGGTTGATTGACGGGGTTATCAGGTGTTCGAGGTGGTCTCCCCGCGGAGACTGCCTGCGTGCTCGCGTGCCATTCCGGTGTCATGGATAAAGCCTATCCGTGGCTGCACGCCAAGATACCCTGTCGCGATACGGTCAGACCATGGCAGCGATACCAGGGGTTACGCACCCGCGAGTGGCGGTCATCTTTGGGGGCGTGGGTCCTGAACACGGGGTGTCCTGCCTGAGTGCCCGTTCCATCACATCCGCACTCGTTGACCTCGGATTTCCCGTCACCTGTATTGGGATCAGTCCTAATGGTGTCTGGAGAAAGGTTGCCGTTGAGGACGTCTTGTCGTTCTCTGTGGTTGACAACGTACTTCCCTTCGTGTCATCAGACGGGCACCCGGTTCAACTTTCCATGGATCCCACTTTGCCGGGCTTTCACGTTGGCAGCGAATTCATTTCATGCCGTGTCGCGTTTCCGATTGTTCACGGGGTAGGCGGGGAAGACGGACAACTTCAGGGTGTGCTCGACTCGGCTGGAATCTCTTATGTGGGCTCTGGGGTAGAGGCATCTGCTATCTCCATGAACAAGGTCACCACCAAACGAGTAGTACAGAGCTCGGGGGTAGGCGGGGGAACGTGGATCGAAGTCACTCAAGCAACGTCTCCCCGTGAAGTTTCTACTCGGGTAGCGGAACTAGGGTCTGACGCGTACTTTGTTAAACCGGCTTCCGGAGGTTCCTCAGCGGGGATCACCAAGGTAAGTGCGAGTAGTGACCTACGTGAGGCAATTCGGGCGGCTTTTTCTGTGTCTGACAGGGTGATCATTGAAGCGGCCATTAGTCAACCACGCGAACTCGAGGTGGCCGTACTTGACGTTGGGGGTTCGCTGTCGGCCAGTCCGGTGGGAGAGATACGTCTACATCCCGATTTCGAATTCTATGATTTCACCGCCAAGTATCTGGCCCACGGAGCTGAGTTGGTTGTCCCGGCAGACCTTGATCCCGAGATCGCGAATGAGATTCGGACTCGAGCCATTGACATTTTCCGTCTGCTCGGATGTCGTGACTATGTCCGCGTTGATTTTTTCCTAGATAAAGACTCCACAATTATTTTTAATGAGATCAATACAGCGCCCGGTTTCACAGACATCTCCATGTACTCCCGGATGTGGGAAGCGGGCGGAATTTCTTTTGCGGATCTGGTGCATCAGTTAGTGGCCAATGCGGGTGCAAGGTCTACCAGCACGCCCGAGGCTGGGTCGTAACCCTCAGGAATATTCACTTCCACAAAGGAGGGTGTATTCATGCTAGTGAATCGTTGCCCACTGGTGAGTTCCTCGGGAAGCCAGTCGATTTCGTTGATGGTGAATAGTTGGCTGGTGGCTTCGAGAGATGGGGGTTGGATGACACCGCAACGCATCACAATTGCTGGATCGCCCCAGGCTGCGACACCCTCGGCACCTGCATCTGTCGTGCGAATGAGTGCACCCCCCAATTCCACCGGAATTCTTGACATCAGATGTATGCAGTAAGGGTTTTCGCCGAAGGGTCCGGGATCAATGCTGAGGGTCTGCGAGCAACCGCTCAGCATGGCCATGCACAGAGAAATTGCGGCCAACGAGAAAGGCACCTCACCCTTGTGAATGCGCGAAATGCTCACCTACTCACTCTATAGTTTCTTTATCACTCCATTGCGCTCAGGGAAGTAAGTATTCATGTCTGCTCACGATTCACGCGAGGAACCACGCAATACGCTCGGAGTCGTCGGCGAGTTCGGTGTTATTGATCAGCTACAAGAGATTGCAGCGCAAGCAGCAGCCAATCTCGATTTGCCTGCGCTCATTGTGGGTGCCGGAGATGACTCCGCAGTTATTGCATCGCGAAATACTCCGTGGGCTATCAGTGTTGACATGTTTGTAGAAGATCGCCACTTTCGAACCGATTGGTCCAGCGCTATAGATATTGGGCGACGGTGTGCAGCTGCAGCCATGGCAGATATTTGTGCCATGGGAACAACGCCCACCGATCTCGTCGTTGGTTTGGCATTCCCGTCTGATACACCCATGTCATTTGTTCGCGAACTCTTCACTGGGCTGACGGCCGAGGCCGCCATCGCTGGAGCTCGGGTGGTGGGTGGTGATCTCAGCGCATCCGACAAGATCGTTGTGGCGGTGACGGCGCTGGGTAGCGCCCCCAAGAAGGGTCTGCTCACCCGATCCGGTGCACGGGCCGGTGACGTTGTCGCGGTGTGTGGCGTATTGGGTCGTGCCGCAGCCGGGTTGCGAGTCCTGCAGCGCGGCCTGCGTTCTCCACGAATCCTCGTCGATGCCTTCCGGTACCCCACGATTGACTACACCGCGGGAGTGCGGGCACGGGAGGCGGGAGCGCACGCTATGGCCGATATTTCTGATGGACTCATCGCCGATCTGCGTCATATTGCTCAGTCGTCGAATGTGAGTGTGAACATTGATTCAGCTGCGTTGGAAGTGACCGAGGACTTGGTGAGTGCCGGCTCGGCATTCGGACTTGATCCGGTTGACTGGGTCATTACTGGAGGTGACGACCACGCGTTAGTCGCCACGTTCCCTGCTGACGCGACGTTACCCAGCGGTTTTCGGCCCGTTGGGATGGTAGTGCACCTGGAGCCTGATTCACACCCCGTCGTCACAGTTGACGGAATGGGCGTTGACGGATCAGGTGGATTTACCCATTTCCCTAGCGCATGACAATGAGTTGGTCGCCGAAAAGATCGGACCCGGCATGGCAGGGTTTAGGACGCGCGAACGACCTTGCCGGCCTTAATGCAGGAGGTGCACACATAGAGGCGCTTGGGGGTACGACCTACCAGAGCGCGAACACGCTGAATGTTGGGGTTCCAGCGACGCTTGGTGCGGCGATGCGAGTGGGACACGTTATGCCCGAAACTGGGGCTCTTTCCGCAGATATCGCAGTTTGCAGCCACTGTAGCTCCTCAGGTGTAAAGGCACGAACGTATCGATACCGTCAGGTAGGTTCTTGCGGGTAAGTTCTTGGAGTGACCGGATGTACCGTCACAACCGGGTAGAGAATAGCCCACGGTATATCGGTCTATGGAGGAGGGGTGAGCGGTGCAGGGTGCCACGACCAATTCCTTCACGCTCACCATGCTGACTGATTGGCTGTGGACCGCCCAACGCTCACTGCGGTCGGCCCGAGCCGAGATAGATGCCCTCAACGTATTCCCGGTTCCAGACGGGGATACGGGCACCAATCTGTACCTCACCTGGGAGGCTGCGTGTTCGGCCCTAGGAGTTCCGGGGGATTCAGGACCAGGGGAGTCGTTACTGGACCAGGATGATTACGCCGGTACTGCCCATCGCGTGGGACGCCAGGCGATCCTGGGCGCCCGGGGGAACTCCGGAGTGATCATGTCGGCACTTCTCCGGGAAGTATGTACGGCGGTGGCGCACAACCCGAACGGAATTGCCCAAGCGCTTCGAGCTGGCGCATTGGGTGCCTACTCGGCCGTCGCGGCGCCCGTTGAAGGCACTATCCTGACGGTGGCTCGTGCGTGTGCGGAACATGCGGAAGAAGTTGCCGCGCAAGGCGGCGATTTGAGCGACATTGTTGTTGGTGCAGCCGACGCCGCTTACCAAGCTCTTCTCCGCACTCCGGAATACCTGGAGCAACTTCGAGATGCTGGCGTTGTTGATGCGGGAGGTCGAGGCTTGGTTGTTGTTCTGGACTCGCTCGTTAATACAGTGACAGGAAACTTCCCTCGCCGAGCACCAACACATCCTTCTGTAACGCCAACGCGGATCACTGAATCAGGAGCCAGCTCAGTTCCAGGGGATCTGCCTGAATTCGAGGTCATGTTTTTACTTGATGCGCCAGTGGTTGACAATCTCGTCGCAGATCTGGAGGCGTGTGGCAATAGTGTGATGGTGGCCGGTGTTGATGCCACATTCACGGTACATGTCCATGTTGATTCCCACAATATCTCGACAGCCTTAAATGCGGGATTGGCTCGAGGGGTTGTTTCACAAGTATCCGTGACGCCATTAAGCCACCATTGCCAAACCGGCCCAGCCCATCCCGAGCGTGGGAATTCTGCGAACACCCCGCGGGTTCATCTTCATCGCGCACTAGTGGCAGTGGTTCACGGACCTGGCATTCTGGACTTACTCACTGATGCGGGTGCGGTGTGCATTGCAATGCCAGCGCGCCAACAGCCTTCTGCGGCCGAGCTCATCGAGGCGGGGAAAGCGGCGGGTTCACCCGAGGTCATTCTTTTGCCCTCGGATCGGGATGCACACGCGGTCGCTGAGATCGCGGCGACAGAACTGCGAACATTCGGACTTCGAGCCAGTGTGATCCCCACGCGATCTATAACCCAAACACTGGCTGCCGCCGCGGTACACGACCCTCACCAGGAGTTTGATTCCGATGTTGTCTCCATGACTCGGGCAGCAAGTGCCACGCGGTACGGAGCAGTTACTCAAGCAACCCGCACGGTGCTCACCATGGCGGGGGAATGCAAGGAAGGTGATTTCCTGGGGTTGATCGATGGTGAGATTTCGGTCATCGGCCATAACGTTGTGGAAGTGTCCACGGAAGTACTTAAACGCATGCTCGCTCCCGGAGCGGAGTTGGTGACGATCGTGAGAGGTAGCGATGGCGACGTGGGTGAATCCGATCGCCTAAGTCAGTGGGTCATCGAGCACAATTCCCTCGTTGAGGTCACCATCATTGATGGGGGCCAGCCGTTATGGCCCTTTATTTTTGGCGTTGAGTAGCGAATGGTTAATTCCGGTGGAGTATTCGATGTATCCCTCAAGGAACTCGTTGGGGGGAAAAGCTCCCGGGCATTGGAAAAGTCCTTCGGCATGGCAACCGCTGGTGACTTATTCCATCACTTTCCACGCCGCTATGCAGAACGGGGGCAATTGACACCATTTAGTGAGATTGAGGTTGGTCAACCGGTCACCATTATGGCCACAATCTCCTCGGTTACATCACGGCACATGAAGTCAAAGAAAGGCAGTCTCCTGGTCGTGACGGTGACAGATGGAAGCGACACGATGGATCTAACATTTTTTAATCAAAAATGGCGGGACAGGGAATTGGTGGTCGGGCGTTCAGGGTTATTTGCTGGCACCGTTTCGGAGTATCACGGAGCACTCAATTTAACGCACCCGCAATATCAACTCTTTGGCGACGGTGAAGATACTCATGCCGACAGCATTTCCGAATTCGCTGGATCCATCATTCCGGTATATCCAAGTTCACAGTCCATCACTTCGTGGCAGATTTCCTCTGCTGTGAATGTGGTTCTGGCCTCGTTGGACGAAGTATTCGATCCTGTTCCTCCAGCACTTGCTCAAAAGCATCAATTAATGTCACGGAAGGAAGCGATGAAAGCCATTCATCAGCCAGCTTCTGTCGAAGAGATCGAGAGAGCTCAATACCGATTGAAGTATGAGGAAGCTTTTGCGCTGCAGGTTCTTTTGGAGCAACGTCGCGTTGAGCGCAGAAGCCTTAATGCCACCTCTCGGCGCTCAATGGAGCACGCGTTGGTCAAGGAATTCGACTCCACATTGCCGTTCGATCTCACGGCAGGGCAAATCGACGTTGGTGAGGAGATCTCAGAGGATCTCGGTAGTGATTCACCCATGATGCGCCTTCTCCAAGGAGACGTGGGCAGTGGGAAGACAATTATTGCCCTGAGGGCCATGTTGGACGTGATTGAATGCGGTGGGCAAGCCGCGCTTTTGGCGCCCACAGAAGTTTTAGCAACTCAACATTGGGAAACTATTCAGTCGCTTCTAGGAAGAATGCAGGGTGACTCAGAAATAGAGGTCACGCTATTAACCGGATCCTTACCGTCTACAACCCGGAAGCGAGCATTACTCGATATCGCCTCGGGAATGTCGAACATCGTCGTTGGCACTCACGCACTGTTGCAGGAGAAGGTCGACTTCTTTGATCTCGGACTAGTCGTCGTAGATGAGCAGCACCGATTTGGCGTGGAACAGCGAGCCGCCCTCGTTGCAAAAGGTCGGCAGGGCATTCGTCCGCACCTCCTTGTCATGACGGCGACACCCATTCCCCGGACCACGGCCCTCACAGTATTTGGGGATCTGGACATCTCGACATTGAGTGAGTCACCATCCATGAGGGCGCCGGTGGAGACATTCGTCGTTGACCCCGCCACTCATCCAAGCCATGAAAGTAGAGTCTGGGAGCGAATGGCCGAAGAAGCTCGGGCAGGAAACCGAGTTTTCGTTGTTTGTCCCAGTATTGCACCCGGTCAGTCAGAATCAGATGTCCTCGAATCCGATCATTCCGCTGAACACCAGATCACGGATTGGTCCTCCATCTCGTCTGTTGAACAGACTTTCACCGAACTAACTGAAAGATTCCCAGATATCGCGTGTGGAGTTCTGCACGGACGCATGACGTCCGAGGAAAAGAATGCCGTGATGGATCGCTTTAGGGAGGGGCATTCTGATCCGATACAAGTCCTGGTCGCAACAACAGTCATTGAAGTGGGCGTTGATGTTCCCGCCGCAACCATGATGGTGATTAGAAATGCAGAACGATTTGGCATTTCACAGTTGCATCAACTTCGCGGCCGGATCGGACGGGGAGACAAGCCGGGTCTGTGCCTTCTCATTCAAGGCGCACATGCCACAGACTCAGCTCGGCAGCGTCTCGCGGCAGTTGCAGGCACGCGCGACGGTTTTGAGCTCGCTCATCTTGATCTTGAGATACGAAGGGAAGGAGATGTCCTGGGGCAACGGCAGTCCGGTGGGTTGACCTCGCTTCGACTCCTGCGTGTCATTGAAGACATTGAGTTGATCGAGGAGGTTCGGACTGAGGTCGCGGACCTATCTCAGCATGCTGACTGGGCCGAGACTGTGCTCGCGATAGAAAAGATGAACCTCAATCGAGTGGCTCAACTGGAGAAAACATGACTCGAATAATTGGTGGGTCGCTGAGGGGGCAGCGGATATCAGTACCGGCGCGTGTCACTCGCCCTACCTCGGATCGAATCAGAGAGGCGCTCTTTTCTTCCTTAGAAAGTTGGTTAATCACCCAGGGCCTGACGTGGGGGGAGATTGATGTGGTTGATTTATTTGCCGGTTCCGGAGCTGTTGGACTGGAGGCCGCGAGTCGCGGTGCGCGTTCGGTAGCCCTCATCGATTCGGATAGAGGCGCTGTATCCGTGATCACGGAGAATAATCACCGTCTCGGAAGCCATTGCGAGATCATGTCAATGGACGCCACCCGATGGAAGCCTCGAAAGCCATGTGGGGTCGTGTTCATGGATCCTCCCTATTCAATGTCTGACTCCGATGTATCAGCTATGGTTCTGCGGCTTGTTCACAATCCAGTGATGGATGGGTGCTTGATTGTGGTGGAGCGGGCGGTCAGCTCGAGTGATCCATTTGCCCAACTCGATGAATCCTCGATCGAAAAGAAGTGGGAACGGCGGTACGGTGACTCACGGCTTTGGTACGGTCACCTCGTGGGAGAATCTCCGTGAGAATTGCCGTCTGTCCAGGTTCATTCGATCCCGTCACCAACGGGCACTTTGATGTATTCGAGCGGGCTTCCCGCATGGCTGACAGCGTGATTGTTGCCGTTTTGATCAATCGAACGAAATCCAGTCTGTTCAGTGTCGAAGAACGTATTGACATGCTGAGTGAAGTGACCGCTCCGCTGGGGAATGTGCGGGTTGATTCCTTCTACGGGCTCCTCGTTGATTACTGCCAGGACAACGGGGTAAATGCGATCGTCAAGGGATTGCGCGCAGTCAGTGACTTTGACTATGAACTTCAAATGGCCCAAATGAATTTTCGACTCTCCGGTGTCGAAACATGCTTTATTTCCACAAATCCCTTGTATAGCTATTTGTCCTCAAGCTTGGTCAAGGAGGTTGCAACCCATGGAGGGGATGTCACCGGACTTGTGCCGGATACCGTGTTGAAACGCTTGGAATCGAAAATATCCAGCACAATGTAGGTACTGAAAGGCAACTAGGTCGGTTCGCCGGAATCTGAAGTGCCGCAGCGAAACCGAAGCGTGACCTTAGGTACAAGAACATAATTGAGGAGTAACAGGTGGACGTGCAAGAAAGACTCGATGAACTGACAGTCATGGTGGAAGACGCCAAATCCATGCCCCTCTCCGCATCATGTGTACTTAATCGAGCTCAGTTGTTAGACCTCATAGAAGAAATTCGACAGCTTCTCCCGGAGTCGGTCTATCGAGCAGACGAACTACTCGCAGATCGTGAGGCTGTTGTTCAGGACGGTCGCCGAGAGGCGGACCGTCTTTTAGAGCAGGCCCGCAGTCAGGCGGACCGTATGGTGTCTGAACATGAGGTATATCTCGCGGCGGTTGCTGAGAGCAATGCCTTGCGGGAGGAAACCGTCAACGACACAGCACGTATGCGGCAAGAGACTGACGACTACATTGATGCGAAACTCGCCACTTTTGAGATTACTTTGCAAAAAACTTTGCAGACGGTGGATCGTGGTCGCGAGAGGCTCCGCAGTCAGATGTATCAGGAGCTCGCACCGGTGGGGGAGAGTTCCGAATCTGACTTCTTTGACGCACAGTCGCAGTAGGGCTGTCTCCATGTCCGCAACCTCCACAAGTTTCGTTGTGCCACTGACACATCTTCAGCGGCGCCCGGGCAACATGTGGGAAACGGATACGCAGTTTGTTGTTCCGGAGGACATGGGAGTTGCCCTAGCTCGCATTGAGCCAGGATCGCTGATGGATGCTGACGTGCGGTTGGAGTCCGTACTAGACGGCGTGCTGGTTTCAGCGGATGTTGACTACACAGTCTCGGCCGAGTGCTCGCGGTGCTTGGAACCACTCACATGGAATGAGACCACGAGTTTGGTGGAGCTCTTTCTCTACCCGGAAACAGACTCTCGTGGCCGGGAAATTCGAGCTCAGGGCGGTGCGGGTGATGCGGATTCGGACTCGGAGACGGTGTCCCGGTATGTAGTGGACGATTGTGTTGACTTGGAGGAGGTAATTCGTGACTCCGTTGTCGTTGATCTCCCTCTGAAACCGTTGTGTGACCCCGATTGCCCTGGTTTGTGCCCAACCTGTGGTGAACGTCTAGACACGGGGTCGCATGATCACCCCGTCACTGATCCCCGATGGGCAGCTCTGGGTGCTTTACGAGAAGAATTACCCCCGACTACCGCCTGAATATTCCCGGGTGGAATACTCGTGCGCCGGTCACGTAGTGGCCAGTGCTCACCCGAAGTGAAAGAGGATCCCGTGCCAGTCCCGAAGCGGAAGACATCGCGTTCAAATACTCGTCATCGCCGTTCACAGTGGAAAGCCTCGGCTCCGACTCTGGTGACATGCGCACGCTGCAGTGAGAAGCGGCTCGCCCATACCGCCTGCCCTACGTGCGGAACGTACGCCAAGCGTCGGGTACTTGACGTTTAGTCTCGCCGCGAGTGACTTTTGCGGTAACTGTGTGTGAGGTAACCTCACATCTATGATTCCGCCAGCAAGTGTCGTGAGTTTTTTCACCGATGCATTTGGCGCCCTGCCTCCGTTGCGTGTCGATACGCCGTTGCATGCCCTGGGATACGAACCAATTGATGCGGTGGTCCTGGCCCACATGGCTCAACAGTTGAACCCTCCAGTTCACGTGACAGATGTACAGGTTGTGAACATGCACACCGTCGGTGATTGGGCCGCGATCCTGATGTCTGACCTCAACGTTCACGGAAGAACTGACTAATGCGTGATCCATCCGCCTTGCTCAACTCCTTGCAAGTCACTTGTGATCCGGAGTTACTGGAACTCTCGTTAGTGCATCGTTCATATGCCTATGAAAATGGAGGCTTGCCGACCAACGAACGCCTCGAATTTCTCGGTGATTCTGTGCTCGGAATTGTTGTCACCGACACGTTGTATCGGAACTATCCCGATCTCCCTGAGGGGCAGTTGGCGCGAATGAGGGCGTCGGTAGTGAATGCCCAAGCATTAGCCGAGGTAGCGCGAAGTGTTCGCCTCGGGGATTTCATTAAGTTGGGAAAAGGTGAAGTCACATCAGGTGGCAGCGATAAAACATCCATATTGGCTGATTGCTTGGAAGCTGTCATTGGAGCGGTGTACCTATCGGGCGGAATGGGTGTTGTCGAGCCGTTTATCTCACGACTGTTTAACCCACTGATCAATGAAGCATCGCAACTGGGCGCTGGGTTGGACTGGAAAACCTCGCTTCAGGAATTATCGGGTCAATTGGCTATTGATTTACCGGAATACCGAATCTCCGATTCAGGACCTGATCATGCAAAAACCTTCCTGGCCGATGTCGTCATCGGTGGGGAAATTATGGGCACGGGGGAGGGTAGCTCTAAAAAAATTGCCGAGCAGTTGGCTGCCCAACAGGCATACACAACCCTCGCCGATCGCGTGACGCACCCACCCACAGGTGGCACGCACTAGTGCCCGAACTTCCCGAAGTAGAGGTCGTTCGACGTGGCTTGGACCCACATGTCACCGGAGCCATCATTGAATCCGCCGAGGTACTGCACCCGCGGGTAACGCGAAGAAATACAGGAAACTTTGTCCATCAGGTTTCGGGTGCCCGGATCTCGCATATCAGTCGCCGAGGCAAATATCTCTGGTTTGTCTTGGATCAGCCACATGCAATCGTGGCTCATTTGGGCATGAGTGGGCAGTTTCGAATTAATCAGATAGACCCTCCCGGGAATGGGTTCAACCCGCATACCCGCCTCACAATGTCGTTGAGGTCCTCCGGTGCACCAGTACAGCTTGCCTTCGTTGATCAGCGAACGTTTGGTGGGTTGCATGTCAGTCCATGCTCCGATGTTGGTAGCGGGGAGGTCTTGCC
>DIUQ01000036.1 GCA_002422375.1 bacterium UBA6154 | reverse complement strand
CACTACCCAGCGTCGACGAAGGACAGAATATTTCCTACGCGGTTCAGTGGATTCTCTTTGCGCTCGTTGCCATGGGCGGATGGTTCATTTTCCTGCGCCGAGAAGCACGCGAAGATCAGGAACTTCACGACTCAACGGTAGCTGCAAATTGAGTCCGGTAAAGATCTGCATACACCGAATTTCTTTCCAGAAGCTCAACATGATTTCCACGCTCAACAATCTGCCCGTTGACAACCACGAGAATCTGCTGAGCGCTTCGAATAGTTGATAGGCGGTGAGCGATCACAATAGATGTGCGTCCAGCTAGTGCATTGTCTAACGCAACATGTACAGCGCGCTCACTTTCTGAGTCCAAATGAGCCGTTGCTTCATCAAGAATAACCACTCGAGGTGACTTAAGGAGTAGACGAGCCAGTGCCACTCGCTGTTTCTCCCCACCGGAAAGTCGATAACCTCTATCCCCCACCACTGTGTCTAAACCAGAGGGCAGACTCTCGATCATGGACCAAATTTGAGCATCTTGGCACGCTTTAACGATCTCTTCCTCAGTAGCTAATGGCTGGGCATACAAAAGATTCGCCCGAATGCTGTCATGAAATAGATGTGAATCCTGGGTGACTACTCCGATGGCTTCGCGGAGGTACTGCGAACTAGTGTCTGCGATGTTGACACCGCCAATACGAATGCAGCCGGAAGTTGGATCATAGAGTCGAGTCACCAGTGCGGTGATCGTAGTTTTACCTGCTCCAGATGGGCCCACCAAGGCAGTGAGTGTGCCTGCAGGCACCTCAAATGAAACGTCTGTGAGCACCTGATCCTCAACCCGTTCAAAGTCAGCATTGAATACCGAACTCAATGACTCAATGGTGACGTCCTGAGCACTGGGATACCGAAAAGAAACCTGAGAAAATGAGACATCTAGTGGACCTGATGGCAACGGTATGGGATCTTGTGGGTCCGTCACCAGCGGCTTAAGATCCAAAATCTCGAAAACTCGATCAAAGGAAACTAAAGCAGTCATAACGTCCACTCGGACATTAGAGAGGGAGGTCAGAGGTCCATAAAGTTGGGCTAGTAATCCCACCAAGGCCAGCAACGTTCCCAACGTAATGGAACCTTGAATCACTAGGTTTCCGCCAAGGCCGTAAGTGATAGCAGTCGCGAGCGCCGCAACAAGTGTTAACGCAGTGAAAAACCATCGGTTCGCCATGGCAATGCGAACTCCAACATCTCGTACGGTGGCAGCCTTGTCACCGAAATCGCGTGACTCTTGAACTGGCCTACCAAATAACTTGACTAGCAATGCCCCTGCAACATTGAATCGCTCCGTCATTTGAGTACTCATGTCAGCATTGACAGACATCGATTCTCTGGTCATGGCCTGTAGGCGACGGCCCATGTACCGGGCGGGCAAGAGAAATAGCGGGACTAAAACGAGTGACACGACCGTGATTTGCCAGGACAGGGCAAACATTGTGATGAGCACGATCGTCAGAGAGATGACATTGCCTAACACTCCCCCTAACGTCGAAGTGAAGGCTTGTTGGGCACCAATGACGTCACTGTTCAACCGCGATATCAAAGCACCGGTTTGAGCCCTAGTGAAAAAGGCCACGCTCTGGCTTTGAACATGGTCGTAAACTTGTGTTCGCAGATCAAAAATCAAACCTTCACCGATTCTCGCGGAGAAGTATCGACTAATCAGACCTAAACCTGAATCTCCAATCGCCAACAGGGCAATAAGAACTGCTGTCCAGGTGACCACCGAGGCGTCTCCCGGCGTAATGCCTTGATCCACAATTCGCCGAAACAGCAGCGGTTGGGCAACGCTGAGCAGGGATGCAATGACGAGAGTGATGAGAAACAGGGAAATGATTAACTTATACGGACGCGCGTACGTCAGAATGCGAAGTACAAGTTCCCGCGAAACCCTCTTATCCTTAACAGAACTATCACGCGTTAGCGATCTGTACATCTGCCATGCATTGTCCATGGACATCAGTTCTATTGACTCCCCTGCACGGCCTGAGTGAATAGATCCCGTAGATCACGGATACGTGCCGTTTGAGACTGCCGCTCGGCTAGCCACGGTTCCTCGCCGTAATCAATGCTCCGCATGACTTTTTTTGTTTCGATCAGCGCACTGGGTAGCGCCGCGCGCATGGGCTCCAGCATCCGTTGTAATTCCGTGTCGAGATCGGTACCCACAGCTACGGCAACACCAGTCCGAAGCGCCTCGTCACCGTCCATGAATCGCCCAGTCGCGCAGAACTCCAGTGCCCGGGAATAGCCCAGTATTCGACTGATGTGACCCGACCCGCCCAGGTCTGGGATAAGACCGAGCGAAGTCTCTTTCAATGCCATCGAGGCAGTCGGCGTTGCAATGATCAGGTCGCAGGCCAATGCCAACTGGAATCCAGCTCCAATGGCATACCCGTGAACGAGTGCAATGCTTATTTGTGGAAGGTCCTTCAGCCGGCGAAATGGTCGCTGATAGTGAGCTATTCGTGCATCTAGTTCCTCGTCTGTCAGCTGAGCCATGTCCATGAATGAGGGCTGGCCATCCATTCCCTCGGGGGTAAACATGGCCCTATCCAATCCAGCAGAGAATGCCTTACCGTTCCCGCGGAGAACAATAAAGCGAGCAGCACTTGGAACCGACTCGAATATTTCGAGGAGCTGATCCCACATTCCCGGCGACTGGGCATTGAGATTTTGGGGGCTATTTAACGTGATTTCATAGACATCGTCATTCAGTGTTACGTCAATATCCATCTCTACTACTCTCCTAGGCCAGCTCAACGAGTTCAGCATAACTGTCATTCCACAGGTCCTCATCTCCATCGGGAAGGATCAACACCCGCTCAGGATTCAAGGCAAACACCGCACCGGGATCGTGTGTCACAAGCACGACCGCCCCCTCATAGAGAGAGAGCGCATTGAGCACCTCGGCACGACTTGCAGGGTCGAGGTTGTTCGTCGGCTCATCAAGTAGCAGAACATTGGCACCCGAGACCACCAGACACGCCAGTGCTAACCGGGTCTTCTCTCCGCCAGAGAGGACACCTGTGAGCTTATGCACGGAGTCACCTTGGAAAAGAAATGACCCCAATACAGTTCTTTGCGCCGTGTCGTTGAGGTGCGAGCCCGCACTCGCCATGGTTTCCCATACTGTGGCGCTTGGATTGAGAGTTTCGTGTTCCTGGGCGTAATACCCGATCACGGCCCCGTGCCCTAATTCCCGAGTACCTGTATCGGGGGCATCAATACCGGCCAGAATTCGTAACATGGTTGTTTTGCCTGCGCCATTCAATCCGAGAATTACGACCTTGCTCCCCCGGTCAATCGCAAGATCTACGTCAGTAAATACCTCGAGGCTTCCATAACTGCGTGAGAGGCCGGAGGCAGTGAGCGGAACTCGCCCACATGCCTTCGGAGTAGGGAATCTCAGCTTGGCAACCGCGTCTTTCTGTTGTGCGACACTGGTTTCCGCTAGGAGTTTGTCCGCTCGCTTAAACATATTTTGCGCGGCCTTGGCTTTCGTTGCCTTGGCTCGCATTTTCTCAGCCTGCTTGCGCAATGAGTCGGCTTGCTGCTCTGCATTCCGGCGTTCACGTTTACGACGGCGTTCATCCACCTCTCTGGCCTGTAAATATTTCTCCCACGACATGGCATATTGATCGATCTCCTGGCGATTCGCATCGAGATGCCACACCTTGTTCACGGTGTCCGAAAGCAATTCGGTGTCGTGACTGATCACAATAAAGCCACCCGCGTAGTTACTCAGGTACTTACGCAGCCATTTAATGGAATCAGCATCCAAGTGGTTTGTGGGCTCGTCCAGGAGGAGTACGTCTGCGCCACTGAAGAGGATGCGCGCCAATTCAACTCTGCGCCTTTGGCCACCGGAGAGAGTTCCCAAAGGCTGATCCAAAATTCGGTCCGCCAAACCGATCGATGCGGCAATTGTTGCCGCTTCGGACTCCACCGCGTACCCACCCAGGGCCTCGAATTCAGTCAAGAAGCGGTTGTAGCGGGAACCTTGCCGGTCAAACTCGTCCGAACTAATGTCAGGTTGAGACATGGCCACTGATGCATCGGTCATTTTTGCTAAAACCCGGTCAAGGCCACGGGCGCTGAGAATTCGATCCTTGGCCAGTTGATCAGGATCTGCACTGCGAGGGTCTTGAGGTAAATACCCCACTGATCCCGTGCTGCTAATTGATCCACCGGTGGGCTGGGTTTCCCCTGCCAAAGCTTTGGTCAGTGTGGTTTTTCCGGCCCCATTTCTCCCTACCAACCCAATCCGGTCGCCAGAATCGACGCGGAGCAGTGCGGTGGTGAGGAGGAGCTCAGATCCAGCCCGCAACTCAATATCAGTGGCTTGAATCATGGCAGCGCGAGTCTACTGGGTTCGGAGGTGCACCCCTCGCACGATCGGCTCAACCAGGATCAGACATTGAACCCCAATGAACGGAGCATGTCCCGTCCATCTTCGGTGATCTTGTCCGGTCCCCACGGTGGCATCCACACCCAGTTAATTCGAAAGTCAGAAACTATGGGTGCCAAAGCACTCCGTGTTTGATCCTCAATGACATCGGTCAATGGACAGGCTGCCGAGGTGAGGGTCATGTCAACCGTTGCTGAGTTGCTGTCGTCAACGGTGACTCCGTACACCAATCCCAAGTCGACAACATTGATACCTAACTCCGGATCAATGACATCTTTCATTGCCTCAAGAACGTCTTCATCAGTTGCAGCCACAATCAACTCTTTCTCTCAGCCAAGCCAGCTTTTATTTGGGCGTCTTCCAATGCCATCCAAGAAATCAGTGCGCACTTAATGCGCGCTGGATACTTGGAAACTCCGGTAAATGCCACCGCGTCCTCGAGAACCTCTTCATTAGGTTCCATTTCCCCCTTGGACTGCATTAGCTCCTTAAAGGCAGCCTGCACTTCGGCGGCTTCGTGGGGTGATTTCCGCGATATCAGTTCACTCATAACACTGGCGCTCGCCTGGGAGATCGAGCAACCCTGGCCTTGATATGCAATCTCTAACTTTCCATCCGGTGTCTCACCGACCCACACAGTAACTTCGTCACCACAGGTCGGGTTTACCTGATGACTCTCGCCACGAGGGTCCGCAATGTGAGCACTTCCGCGCGGATTCTTGTAATGGTCGAGGATTATTTCCTGATACAGATCATCGGTCACGCGATCACCTCCGGAAGAACACCAAAGAACTCCTGCGCCTTCACAATGGAATCGACAGCCGCATCAATATCCGAAAAATCATTATAGAGATAAGGAGATATGCGAGTTGTTGATGGAATATCAAAGCGTCGACATACGGGCCATGCGCAATGATGCCCTACTCGAACAGCCACTCCGTGGGAGTCCATAACATGACCAACGTCATGGGGATGAATTCCTTCGACAACAAAGGAGACGGCTGATCCGCGGTCCTCAGCGGTTGTTGGGCCAATGATTGTGACGCCAGGCAATTCCTGCAGCCTCTTGAGTAGGTACTCCGTTAATTCATGTTCGTGTTGGGCAATATTCGCCATTCCGATGTCCATCAAGTACCGCACTGCAGCCGCCGTGGCCACCGCTTGGGCCACCATGGGAACACCCGCCTCAAATCTCTGTGGAGCAGGTGCGTATGTGCTGTTATCCATGGTGACCATTTCAATCATGGATCCCCCGGTCAGAAATGGCGGCATTGCATTCAATAACTCATTTCTGCCCCACAAGAACCCGATACCGGTGGGTCCGAGCATCTTGTGTCCGCTCCACGCTGCAAAGTCCGCGCCAGTCTCCGGAATATTTATGGGCATGTGCGGCACAGACTGGCACATATCAATGAGTCCAAGCGCGCCATGCGCGTGTGCCCTATCCATTATCTCCCGCACCGGATTGATCGTTCCCAAAATATTGGACTGATGGACAATGGCCACTAACTTTGTATTGGAATCAATCGGATCAGAGTCGAGATCGAGCCTTCCTTGGTCGGTGATCCCAAACCAGCGAAGTTCGGCCCCTGTCTTGTGACACAGTTCCTGCCACGGAATCAGATTTGCATGGTGTTCCATCTCTGTAACGACAATGTTGTCACCAGGTTGAATGACAAATCGAGGGTCAACATCCAGGCCCTGTCGATACTTATCTGTCGCATTGGAAAATGCATATGCCACAAGATTAATGGCCTCTGTGGCATTTTTAGTGAAAACAATCTCGCTAATGTTCGCGCCAACGAACTCTGCAATGGTTTGACGTGCCGATTCATAAGCGTCCGTCGCTTCTTCAGCTAGTGCATGCGCACCTCGGTGCACAGCGGCGTTGGACGTCTCATAAAAGGTGCGTTCAGCGTCCAGAACTGTTGCTGGCTTTTGCGAGGTTGCCCCGCTATCGAGATACACCAATGGGACACCTCGAACTGACCGCTGAAGAAGCGGAAAATCAGCCTTGATCTTGGCGACGTCGAGGGCCACGAATTTACGCCTTAGCCGTGATGTAGCGCTCGTAACCCTCGGATTCCAAGACATCTGCCAATTCGGGTCCACCTGTTTCCACAATGCGTCCATCGACGAATACATGAACAACATCAGGTTTTATGTAACGCAATATCCGGGTGTAGTGGGTGATTAAAAGAACGCCCGCATTGGTCTTGTCCTGGAAACGATTGACACCCTCAGACACAATCTTCAAAGCATCGACATCCAGCCCAGAATCCGTTTCATCGAGGATCGCGATCTTTGGCTCCATCAAACCGAGTTGCAGAATCTCATGGCGCTTCTTTTCACCTCCGGAGAAGCCCTCATTTACATTGCGTGCTGCAAATGCTGGATCCATTTGCAAGTCGCCCATGGCTTCCTTCATGTCCTTCGTCCACGTCCTCAGCTTCGGCGCTTCTCCACGCAAGGAGGTAATGGAGGTACGTAGGAAGTTAGACACGGACACCCCGGGGATCTCTACCGGATACTGCATGGCAAGGAACAATCCTGCTCGAGCTCGTTCATCAACAGACATGGCGAGGACATCTTGTCCATCAAGCGTGATACTTCCGCTCGTCACTGTGTATTTCGGATGTCCGGCAATAACATAAGCCAGGGTGCTCTTTCCCGACCCATTTGGACCCATGATCGCGCTGGTAGTGCCTGATTCAACGGTCAAGCTGACGCCGCGGAGGATTTCATTTTCTCCAGCATCCGTACTCACCGTGGCATGTAAGTCTTTAATCTCCAACGTACTCATGATGCACCTTTCATTTCTGGTCTTGTTGATATTGGGCAGTAATACAAAACTGTCGGGCTAAACGACGACGGAAATAGTTCCTTCCGGATCAAGTGGATCGGCTGTTACAACAAACGTCCGCACTGGTGTCAGGGCGGGCAAGGATTGTGGCTCACCGGTCCGTACGTCAAAAGCCGAACCATGTAACCAGCACTCCAAGAGGCATCCGTCCAGCTCCCCCTCCGAGAGGGCAACATCTGCATGTGAACACCGATCCTCCACCGCAAAGAATCCGTCGTCTGTATGGGCTACGGCTAATGCCAAGCCGTCTACCTCAAACCTCTTCACAGTGCCCCGCGGAATATCCTGCACAAGACCCAGATCAACCTGCTGAGTCATGCGTATCCATTCCAAGGCGATTCTCAATGCGCCGCATAAGGTCCTCGGACAGGACTGGATCATTCAACTTATTCAAGACGTCAACAAAGAAACCGCGAACCACCAATTGTCTGGCTACCATTTCCGGTATTCCACGGGCCTGAAGATAAAACAGTTGTTCGTCGTCAAAGCGGCCGGTTGCACTTGCATGGCCCGCACTCACAACATCGCCGGTTTCTAACTCCAAGTTCGGAACAGAGTCGGCCCTGGGTCCGTCGTCTAGAAGCAGATTTCTATTTAGTTCATAAGTTTCAATTCCCGTGGCTTCTCGACGAACAATCACGTCGCCGACCCACACGGAGTGCGCCTCTTGACCACTTAAGGCACCTTTGTAAATGACATTGCTGATGCAGTGTGGCTCTGTGTGATCAACCATTATGCGGTGTTCTTGAAACTGATGATCTTGAAGGAGGAAGGCACCCAACATTTCCGCTGAGCCACCAGGCGCTTTATACGTGATTGTGGGAACGATTCGCACTACCTCACCACCCAGTGAAATAGACAATCCCGTGAAACGGGAATCGCGATGTACTTCCGTGCTCCAATTCCAGTGTTGACGAACGGGGGCCTGCGCGTCGATAACAGACATCAGTGTCAGTTCCGCGGAGTCGTTCACCGTGACGACAATCGATCCGCTGACATTCACCTGCGAATCGTGAATAATCACGACCTGACTCTGCGAGAAAGATCCCGCACGAACCTCAATATGCGCGTAGTTATTGAGCATGGAACTTGTTACGTTGACAACGATCGGTTCAGCGACTGTAGTCTCTTGTGGAATGTCAACCAGAATCGCTTGCTGCACGGCGGCGTACGCGACCGCGCTGGGACGGTTAGTCGGTAGCCAACTCGCGCTCAACCGTGGATCACTCAGTGGCACAACCGATACATAATCGGAAATTTCAGCCTCTTGAGACCCCCACGACTGCACCTCGAAGAAATCTTGCAATTTCTTGATCGGTGTGAATCTCCACTCCTCTTCCCTGCCTAAGGGAATATCAAAATCCTGAGGATTTCGTGAACGAACACGAGGTCCTAGGTCAGATGCGGGAACGACAACAGCTTGACTCACCCGACGGCACCTTCCATTTGTAGTTCAATCAACCGATTCAGTTCAATGGCGTATTCCATGGGCAGTTCTCGGGCAATAGGTTCAATGAAGCCACGGACGATCATGGCCATTGATTCGTCTTCAGTCAGACCGCGGGACATGAGATAGAACAGTTGCTCTTCACTTACCTTGGACACCGTGGCTTCATGACCCATCTGGACATCGTCTTCACGGACGTCTACATACGGGTACGTATCCGACCGGGAAATGTCGTCCACCAAGAGTGCATCGCATTTCACTGTGCTCTTTGAGTGGTGGGAACCCTCGGTCACTTGAACGAGTCCACGATAGGAGGTTCTTCCGCCGCCACGGGCAACTGATTTGGAGATAATCGAGGACGAGGTATGCGGTGCGGCATGCACCATTTTGGCACCCGCGTCTTGATGTTGACCTTCTCCAGCAAATGCTACGGATAAAGTCTCGCCCTTGGCATGCTCGCCTGTCATCACAACAGCTGGGTACTTCATGGTTACCTTGCTTCCCAAGTTACCGTCCACCCATTCCATGGTGGCACCTTCTTGGGCGATCGCCCTCTTGGTCACCAGGTTGTACACATTGTTTGACCAGTTTTGAATGGTGGTGTATCGGCAGCGTCCGCCTTTTTTGACAATGATCTCCACAACCGCGGAGTGCAAAGAGTCGCTGGAATAAATAGGTGCGGTACATCCTTCTACATAATGGACATAGGCGTCTTCGTCGACAATGATCAACGTTCGCTCGAACTGTCCCATGTTTTCGGTGTTAATTCGGAAATACGCCTGTAATGGAATGTCAACGTGTACGCCCTTGGGGACGTAGATAAAGGAACCACCTGACCACACGGCTGTGTTGAGCGCAGCAAACTTATTGTCACCGACCGGAATTACTGAGCCGAAATACTCCTTGAATACATCTTCATGCTCTCTCAATGCGGTATCGGTGTCTAGGAAAAGGACACCTAATTCCTCCAAGTCCTCCCGAATCTTGTGGTAAACCACTTCGGATTCATACTGTGCAGCAACACCGGCAACGAGTCGTTGCTTCTCCGCCTCAGGAATGCCTAATCGGTCGTATGTGTTCTTGATGTCATCAGGCAGATCTGCCCATTCCGTTGCTTGCTTCTCTGTGGAGCGAACAAAGTACTTAATAGTGTCGAAATGAATGCCAGAAAGATCGGATCCCCAATGTGGCATGGGCTTCTTCTCGAAGAGGCGAAGCCCCTTCAGTCGTAGATCTAGCATCCACTGGGGTTCATTTTTGAGGGCGGAGATATTTCGAACGACAGATTCGTCGAGTCCGCGTCGAGCATCTGCCCCGACGTCATTCTTGTCGCTCCAACCGTATTCGTACCGGCCGAGGGAGTCGATTGTTTCGTCTTGAGTTGGGCGTTCCACGGGTGTAGTGGCGCTCATGCCGATACCTCTTTCTGTGGTTGGAATATCTCTGATGGATCCATGGTTTTCGTTATGGCGTGTGACGCGATTCCGAGGGGCATAAGCGTTGTGCAAATGGGATCACCTTGGGCAAGGGTGGCTAACCGGGTCGGGTGAGCGCCCATGGACTCGCCTAATGCCTTTGTCTCTTCCTCGCACAATTCCGGGTAAGCCCGTGCCGCATCTACGACGGGGCAATGGTGTTGGCATAACTGACCGGATGTTCCAACCGTGGCAAAGGATGCTTCGTAGCCTTCAGCGTTGAGCGATTCCACCAATTCCACCAACGATTTACCGTGCACTATCCGACGGGCTCGTTCAGCTGCGAACTCGCGAATAGCCTCACGACCAAACGACTTCTCCATAAAATTCAATGTTTCCAGCGCCAGATCGTCATACGACTCCGTGAGCCAACTGTGACCCTTGTCGGTGAGCGAATACGACAGGCTCGGGCGGCCACGGCGCTTGACCGGGGACGGACCAAAGGGCACTCGATCGTGTATCTGCACTAATTGAGCACTTTCAAGGCTTCCCAAAGATCTGCGCACGGCTTGCGGTGTCAGGGACAGTTCGCCAGCCAGCTCGGTGACAGTGGCCGCACCACGACGCAGAAGCACACGAGCTACTCGCTCCGGCGCCCCGCCCTGTAATTTCACAACACTATTGTTGCGTAAATCAAAAATAGTGCAACACGGGGGTCCCACGCAGCGCTCCCGGAGGTGATCAGCCTGATCCCGTTCCCCCTAGACTGCACCGGTGCCTACCCATCCGGTGCCTAGCGATCCGGTGCCTAGCGATCCGGGCTCTATTCTCGCGCAGTCGTTGACATTGCCCTACTCACCCACCACCGGAATTCGGGATATCTCCTTTTCCTGCACGACCGGTGTCACAGCGCTCGTCGGAAATAACGGAGCGGGGAAAACAACCCTCATGGAAACACTGGCTGGCTTGCGCACCCCGGTTTCGGGAATGGCACGTATCTCGTCCTATGACCCGATAGCCGATAAAGCCCGGCTTCGGACGATCCTGGGGGTTGCCCTGCAGGACGTGACGCCCTACCCCACAGCGAAACCACGGGAATTGTTGACCTATTTAGGTTCGCTCTATCCGCACCCGGAACCCGTCGACCGACTTCTTGTTGATTTCTCCATTCCCGCAGACTCCCCAATTAAGAATTTATCCGGTGGCCAAGTCCAACGGCTCAAGGCAGCCATGGCATTGATTGGTCGCCCACAGGTTGTACTTCTCGATGAACCCACGGCAGGTCTTGACCCCACCGGGCGAACCGAACTTCACCACAACCTTCGCGAGCGCGCGAATCACGGTGCCGTCATTCTCGTGTCCACGCATCTCACCGAAGATATTGACGCCATTGCGGAGAGATCTCTGGTGCTCAGTCATGGGTCGTTGATCGCCGACTTACATGCTTCACAAATTGAGAAGAAGGAATTCGTTGACTTCACCGCTAAACCGCAATTGCCAGTTGATCAACTCGCCTCAGCCATGCCAACACAAACTGATGTCATCGCTTATCCCGACGGGCGGTATCACATCTCAAGTCCAAACCCTGTCGATTCACATGTGATTGCCACCATCGAGTCATGGTGTCGGCAACATGGAACTGTTGCGACCGATATGTCCTGGGGGCGTGCCTCTTTAGCCAGCGAAACAAGCAGAGTCCTTCGAGGAAGCTCCACCGGCGGTGGTGAATCATGATTTCGGTACGTAGAACACTGCTCCATGCATTATGGGAATTCAAACTCAATATTCGCAACGGTGAGCAGCTTCTGCTACTTGTCGTCATTCCGCTCACGGTGTTGATCACTCTGTCGCAAACGTCAGTGATTGGTGGCGAAAGATGGGACGTAAACCAAGCCCTAGCATCCGCCATAACAATTTCCCTGTTGGCCGCCGGATTTACTTCACTGGCTATCGCCACTGCCTTTGAACGCCGTTCAGGAACGTTGATCACCATGGGCGTTACTCCTCTGAGCCGTCTGGAGCTTGTTCTTGGGAAGAGTGTCGCCGCTGTTTATTTGGCCCTCATTTCTGTTACTTCGCTCGTCATTGGATCACTCATTCTTGGATGGCGCCCCAACATCAATTTTGTGGCGATACTTCCATTGATCGTGCTCGCCATTTGGAGCGTGAGCGGTTGGGCATTCCTCTTAGCAGGAACACTCAGAGCAGAAGCAGTTCTGGCTCTTGCAAATACCATATTTGTTGTTGCTCTTGTTCTTGGTGGCGTGATCGTCACCTTTGATGGTGTCCTTGGTTTGGTGACAACACTCCTTCCACCTGGTGCCATACATACTGCCGCTTCTTTTGCGATGGATTATTCGAATAATGGTGGGGCATCACTCATCACGTCACTAATAGTGTTGAGCGCCTGGGGGGCGCTCGGCACTTTCACCGCGGCGAAAAAGTTCCGGTGGAGGTAGAGTTTCATTATGCCGCTGCGTGGTGCACGAATTGTTTATCTCATCAATCTGATTGCTCAATCCGGAATCATTGTGACGGGTGCCATTGTTCGGATAACCGGTTCCGGACTAGGTTGCCCTACCTGGCCCCAGTGTGTTGAGGGCTCGTACACACCGACTGCTCGGCAGGAAGAAGAGTTCCACAAATACATCGAATTCGGTAATCGCCTGTTGACGTTTGTCGTGGCACTAGCCGCCATTGCCACGATTGTGGCCGTACTCCTCAACGCCAGGGCTCGCAAGAAGGCCGGTCTCCCCTCCCGCAGAAGCCTGATTGTGCTCGGCTTTACACCACTTATTGGAACTATTGCCCAAGCAGTCCTGGGCGGGATCACAGTGCTCACCGGTCTTCACCCGGCCATTGTCTCCGCCCACTTCATTCTGTCCATTCTTTTGGTGACGGTCTCCATGGTGCTTCTCCTCCGAAGTGGTGACCCTGGCGACCAGCCCATTCGCTTCCTTGCTCCTCGCGCAGTGCGGGTGTGGACATGGGTCCTTGTTGGCATCACCAGTGTCGTTGTAGTGCTGGGTGTACTCGTGACGGGAAGTGGCCCACATAGCGGTGATGCAGAGACAGAGGCACGTTTTTCTTTTGATCCGCAGACTATTTCATGGATGCACGCTGATGCAGTTTTCCTATTTCTCGGAATGCTCTCCGGACTCTTTATCGCACTGTTTCTATTTCCTAGTACAGGGCGAATGCGTCGCCGCACACTTGCCCTGATGGGAATTGCCATTGTGCAAGCGATAGTTGGCTACACCCAATATTTCATGGGCCTGCCGTCACTGCTCGTGGGAATTCACGTCCTAGGGGCTGTTCTCACCTGGATTGCAGTGCTAGCGATCCCCTTCTCCATGCGCGTTCGAGGAGAGCTACCTACGGCAAAAACGGGTCTATACCAATAAGCAAAAAGAGTAGCGCCAGATATGTAATAGAGCCATGGAAAATTCGCATGGCCGGTTTCTCAATCTCTGAGTAGTCGCTCTCAGTACGTCTGACTCGATTCCATAGTGCAATGGTGGCTCCGACGAACCATGCGCCCAGTAGCGCAGCACCGACGGAGTAGACCCATCCCATCTCACCAACTGGAATGAGAATGAGCGAGAACAGCACCATGGCTAGTGCGTACAGGGTGATGTCCCTCGTCACTTTCCCTACAGGAGCTACAACGGGGAGCATAGGTACGCCCACTTCGGCGTAGTCATCCCGATACTTAATGGCCAACGGCCAGTAATGGGCGGGAGTCCAGAAGAACACGATCATAAATAGAACACCCGCTGTCCAGGTCAGTGTTCCCTGCACAGCCGCCCATGCAATAAGCACCGGCATGCACCCCGCAGCACCGCCCCACACAATATTTTGTGGAGTATGGCGCTTGAGCAAGATCGTGTATCCCACCGCGTACATAACAATGGCCATGAAGCCGAGAAATGCGGCTAACCAGTTAGCGAGGAATCCCAGCGTAAGGACGGCCACCAGCCCGAGAACTGTGGCTTGGATGAGTCCGGATTGAACACTGACCACCCCGGCCGCGACTGGCCGTGATCCAGTCCTATGCATAACGGCATCGATATCGCGGTCATAAACACTGTTGTACGTATTTGCACTGGCCGCCGCGGCACTCCCACCGACAAGAACGGCAATAGTGGGGAGAAGATCAGGTAAGCCGCCGGAAGCCAGAAAGAGGGTCGGCAGTGCCGTCGCCAGGAGTAGTTCAACTATGCGTGGCTTGGTGATCCAAAAGTGGGCGGACAGACGCTCGCTCAAACTGGTGGACTCCACGGAGGTAACCTATCGCGAGAGCGCAGGGAGAACCTCACCCTGATGCACCCTGTTGGCGCAATAGACTCACACCATGTCCACGCCACAGCACCAGCCCGTACGTCAGCTCGCACACCCGCCCACACTGGACAGCTCTCTGCAGTGGACAAGCGCGGACGACCAAGCAATCAGCTATCTGCGAGCTCTCGCTATGGATGCCGTACAAAAAGTAGGAAACGGACATCCAGGCACAGCCATGGCGCTGGCACCCATGGCATATTTACTTTTCCAGCGCATCATGCGACATGATCCATCTGATCCCCAGTGGTTAGCCCGTGACCGATTTGTCCTCTCGGCCGGACACTCCAGTCTGACCCTGTATTCCCAGTTGTTCTTGAGCGGATATGGGTTGTCCATGGAGGACCTCGCCAATTTCCGCACGGCGGGGAGCCTCACCCCGGGGCACCCGGAATATGGACACACCGTGGGCGTGGAAACCACGACCGGCCCATTGGGCCAAGGCCTCGCCACGGCCGTCGGCATGGCCATGGCCGAGCGTTATGACCTCGGGTTACTCCCCGGAGCCCCCCTGGCGCATCGGGTATGGGTCATTGCCTCCGATGGGGACCTGGAAGAAGGAATCTCATCGGAAGCGTCATCGCTTGCTGGTACCCAGCAGTTGGGTCATCTCATTGTGCTCTGGGATGACAACCGCATTTCGATTGAGGGTAATACAGACGTTGCTTTCACAGAAGATGTCTGCGCCCGCTATGAAGCCTATGGATGGGATGTCCATCAGGTTGACATGCTTCCCACCGGCGACATTGATGTGCCCGCGCTGTATAGCGCCATGCTTTCAGCGGCCAACAATTTCAGTGCTCCGAGTTTTATTCGCGTGCGGACCACCATCGCTTGGCCTGCTCCCCATGCACAGGGAACAGCCAAATCCCATGGGTCGGCCCTGGGATCTGACGAAGTGGCGGCCACGAAGGAAGCCCTCGGTCTTGATCCCCAATCGTCCTTCGTTTTTGACGCTATATTGCTCAACCAGTTGCGTGAGCGTCTGGCCCAACGGGTTGCTGTTGACAAGGCGGCGTGGGATTCAGATTTCCGTGAGTGGGCAACACAGAACCCTGACAATGCTGCGTTGTTGAGCCGCCTTCAAGCACATGCTCTGCCGGAAGGTTTCGATGCGGGTTTACCAACTTTTGACGGTATCACCGCCATGGCCACCAGGAAAGCTTCGGGGATCAGCCTTAATGCGATTGCGCCAGCCATGCCGGAATTGTGGGGTGGGTCAGCTGACTTAGCGGAGTCCAACAACACGTGGATTGACGGCTCCCCCAGTTTCTTACCCGAGACAACGCCATCGTCCTCGCCGAGCGGACGTAACATCCACTTCGGCATTCGCGAACACGCCATGGGTGCGGCCCTCAACGGTATTGCCTTGGACGGTCTGACGCGTCCCTTTGGTGGCACCTTCCTCGTATTCAGCGACTACATGCGTGGTTCGGTTCGACTGTCGGCACTCATGCAGACCCCGGTCACCTACATCTGGACGCACGATTCCATTGGGTTAGGTGAGGACGGTCCAACACATCAACCCGTGGAGCACTTGTGGTCACTCCGAGCTATCCCTGGGTTATCCGTAGTTCGACCCGCCGATGCCCAAGAAACGGCGGCGGCGTGGATCGCATTGCTCCAACACAAAAAACCAACAGGCCTGATTTTGTCGAGGCAGGATGTCCCGATTCTCACCGAGCCTGCACCCCTCGATATTCGCGAAGGTGTGTCACGAGGTGCCTATATTCTCGCGGGAGATCCCGATCCACAGGTACTGCTCATTGCCACGGGTTCTGAGGTCCATATTGCTCTCCAGGCACGGGCACTCCTGGCTGAACAGTCGGTCACTTCCCGAGTTATATCCATGCCCTGCACAGAGTGGTTTGACCAACAGAGCGTCGAGTATCGACATGAGGTACTTCCACCCGGGATTGAGTCCCGCGTTGCTGTTGAGGCTGGGGCAACCTTTGGCTGGTACAAGTACGTAGGTACCCGCGGTCAGGTCGTTGGCCTAGACACTTTCGGCGCCAGTGCCTCGGCTTCGCATCTCTATGAACAATTCGAGATCACGCCGGAACACGTTGTTCAAGCGGCGCTCAGATCCATGTCACTTTCAGTATCTAAGGTCTGATTATGAATAACATTTTGCACCAACTCACTGAAGCAGGAGTGAGCATTTGGCTAGACGACCTGAACCGCAACCGAATTCAGTCAGGGAATCTTCAGGATCTGATAGACAACTATTACGTCCGAGGCGTCACAACTAATCCCTCCATATTCAGCAGCGCAATCGGTACTGGGTCAGCCTTCTATAGTGAACAGATTGCTGACTGTGCTGCGCAAGGGCTAAATGCCGAGCAAACAATCCGTCTCCTGACCACCGACGATGTGCGAGCCGCATGTGACGTGTTTGAACCCATTTACCAGCAAACTCTCGGCGTAGATGGGCGAGTATCCATTGAAGTTGATCCTCGATTGGCTCGGGATACTGCAGGGACGATCGAGTCAGCTCGTGATCTGTGGCAACTGGTGGACCGCCCTAACCTTTTCATCAAAATCCCTGCAACCCGCGAGGGACTTCCGGCAATCACCCAGGTCATTTCAGAGGGCATGAGTGTCAATGTAACCCTAATTTTCTCCGTAGAGCGGTATGCCGAAGTCATTGATGCTTATCTGTCAGGACTAGAGTTGGCTCACTCGAATGGGCATGATCTGTCGGCCATTCAATCTGTTGCTTCCTTCTTTATAAGCCGGGTGGACACCAGTGTCGACTCCCTCCTCCGCGCACAGGGCAGTGAGCGATCCCTGGCAATCCAAGGCCAAACAGCCGTAGCAAATGCGCGATTAGCGTGGCAGACCTATGTCGAATCCATTGAGTCTCAGCGCTGGAAAGACCTCCAGGGAGCCCAGCGGCAACGTCCGCTGTGGGCATCCACCGGAGTAAAGGATCCTGCCTACCCCGATACGCGTTATGTTCTAGACCTCGTTGCTCCCGGCTGCGTCAACACGATGCCCGAAAAGACGTT
>DIUQ01000049.1:5919-17436 GCA_002422375.1 bacterium UBA6154 | reverse complement strand
TGATCCAGGAAATGATCTATCGCGTAGCAGAAAACTTCGGAGGTGTATCCGTTTTCGCCGGTGTGGGTGAGCGGACCCGTGAAGGTAATGACTTGTTCCTGGAAATGACCGAGTCCGGTGTTATCTCCAAGACCGCGCTCGTGTTCGGCCAAATGGATGAGCCCCCGGGCACCCGTCTCCGCGTGGCCTTGACGGCGTTGACCATGGCGGAGTACTTCCGCGATGTTCAAAAGCAAGACGTGCTGTTGTTCATTGACAACATCTTCCGCTTTACCCAGGCGGGTTCGGAGGTCTCGACGCTGCTCGGGCGCATGCCCTCCGCTGTGGGTTACCAGCCAACACTGGCAGACGAAATGGGTGTGCTCCAGGAGCGCATCACCTCAACTCGTGGCCACTCGATCACTTCGCTGCAGGCGATTTACGTCCCTGCTGACGACTTGACCGACCCTGCTCCTGCAACCACCTTCGCCCACTTGGACGCGACCACCGTGTTGAGCCGCCCCATTTCGGAAAAGGGTATTTATCCCGCAGTGGATCCGCTGGACTCCAACTCCCGCATCCTGGATCCACGCTATGTCGGTGACGAGCACTATCGCGTAGCAGCTCGAGTCAAGGAAATTTTGCAGCGGTACAAGGATCTGCAGGACATCATTGCGATTCTTGGTATCGACGAGCTCTCCGAAGAGGATCGTGTTCTCGTGGGTCGTGCTCGCCGAATTGAGCGCTTCCTGTCCCAGAACATGTTCGTGGCCGAGGCCTTTACCGGGCAGCCAGGTTCCTTCGTTCCGGTGGAAGAAACCATTTCCTCCTTCAAGGCGCTGGCCGACGGAGAATTTGACCACGTACCCGAGCAGGCCTTCTTCATGTGCGGTGGCATCGAAGATGTCGAGAAGAACGCAGCCGCTCTGGCAAAGGACAGCTAATAATGGCTGAACAATTGGACGTCGCAGTGGTGTCAGCTGAGCGCGCTCTCTGGTCGGGCAAGGCCAAGAGCGTCTCAGCGAAAACCCCCGAAGGCGATGTCGGAATCCTACGCGGGCACGAACCCATGCTGGCGCTGCTCGTGGAAGCACCACTACGGATCGAACTCGAAGACGGCTCGAAAGTCTTAGTGGCCGTGCACGGTGGATTCTTCTCAGTGGACAGTGACAAAGTCAACGTCATTGCCGAGACTGCTGAACTCGCCGAAGACGTTGATCTAGAGCGTGCCCAAGCAGCTTTGGCTCGTTTGAAGGCTAACTCAGACTCCGAGGACCTCTCTGCCCTGCGCCGCGCCGAAACTCGAATTCAGGTCGCCGGGGTAGCGAAGGGTGTTTCCTCCCGCTAAACCGGCTTCGGGTTTATTACCTGTCGCCTCCCGGCTTCGGGCTTATTACCTGTCGCCTCCCGGCTTCGGGCTTGTTACCTGTCGCCTCCCGGCTTCCAAAGAACATCCCCGCCGTTCTCCTTGTTCGCAACCCGGGCGAGGATGAACAACAGATCACTCAGTCGGTTCAGATAGGTAGCGGCTAGCGGGTTCATTCCTCCGTGGTAGGCATCCAATGCTGCCCAGGTAGAGCGCTCTGCCCGCCGGACCACCGTGCGGGCTACGTGGAGGTGCGCTGCAGCCGATGTACCCCCGGGGAGCACGAATGAGCGCAGTGGCTCTAGTTGCGCGTTGTAGGTGTCACACGCCTTTTCCAATTTCTCAATATAGGAATCTTCTACGCGGAGGGCATTGACTTCCTCGTCTCGAATCGGTGTCGACAGATCAGCGCCGACATCAAAGAGGTCGTTTTGAATACCCACTAACAACGCGCTGACTTCCGGCCCCAGATCGCACATGCTCAAAGCGAGCCCAATCGTGCAATTGGCTTCGTCCACATCTGCATAGGCCCGCAGTCGAGGATCGTTCTTGCCGGTGCGCGACATGTCGCCTAGTGAAGTTGTTCCGTCGTCGCCGGTGCCGGTGTAAATGCGCGTGAGATTGACCATAAATGGACTCTATCGGCATTCCACGCCTTTGGCTCACCTACGATGCGCTGGTGGATGTTTTCCGGGTTACAGGCGGCCATCGCCTCGAAGGTGAGGTGGCCGTCCCAGGTGCCAAGAACTCGGTGCTCAAATTGATGGCGGCAACACTCCTCGCGCCAGGCACGTCAACACTGACAAATGTCCCGGATATTGAAGATGTCACCATCATGGCGGAGCTTCTGCGCCGATTGGGATGCCAGGTTGATCACGCTGATGATCAGGTGGTCATCACCGTGCCTGAGAGCCCAGATCACCGAGCCGATTATGACCTTGTCCGCAAAATGCGCGCCTCGATCTGCGTGCTTGGCCCGCTCATAGCTCGATGTGGTGCTGCCGATGTTGCTGTTCCCGGGGGAGACAACATTGGATCACGCGGACTCGACATGCATGTCGACGGATTACGCAAACTAGGCGCTCATGTCCACAATGAACACGGGTACCTTTTGGCCGAAGCGTCGGATCTGCACGGAGCGCACATTGTGCTGGAATTCCCGAGTGTTGGCGCAACAGAGACTTTGCTGATGGCCGCAGTGACTGCTCACGGCGAGACGGTGTTGGAAAACGTGGCGCGTGAGCCGGAGATTATGGACATCTGTCACATGTTGGTCTCCATGGGCGCTGATATCAGTGGCATTGGCACTTCCACCTTGCACATCAACGGCGTGAGTCACCTTCACCCTGTGGAGCATCGGGTTGTATCGGATCGGATTGTGGCGGGTACGTGGGCCGTGGCTGCTGTCATGACACGGGGAAGGGTGACGGTGAGAGGCGTGAGCCCCGACCATCTAGAGGTTCCCCTTGATAAATTGCGGGCGACCGGGGCGGATATTGAGCTGGGCGAGTTGGAATTCACCGTCAGCATGGACGCTCGCCCCACCGCGGTGGACATTGTGACATTGCCCTATCCAGGATTCCCCACGGATCTGCAGCCGCAATTCATTGCCATGAACGCCATCTCTGCCGGCGCGGCACTTGTGACTGAAAACCTCTTTGAGGCGCGATTCCGATTTGTGCAGGAGTTGGCACGTCTCGGTGCTGATGTACGCACAGATGGTCACCATGCGCTCATTCGCGGACATGCCGAGTTGTCGGGAGCGCCGGTTGAGGCGACAGATATTCGAGCGGGTGCCGGACTGGTCCTAGCGGGGCTCGTGGCCGCGGGGGAGACCACTGTCTACGGTGTTGGGCATATTGATCGGGGCTACGCAGGTTTCGTTCGAGTGCTGCAAAGTCTGGGAGCACGCATCATTCGCGTAACAGAGTAAGTGCGGTGTCCTTGTCTGCCGGCCACACCATTACTTTCGGGCCGTCGAGAGTCTGAACGAGATTGGCTTTGATGCCACGATCCTCGAGTGAGCGACGGATCATTTCACCGTGAACGTAATCACCGGGGCTGGCAACGCAGACCAGAAGTCCGTACTCCTCAGCTCGCCCGGCGCGGGCCGGAGCAGCAACGACGGAACTTCCTCGGGCATAGGCCCACCGCAACACCAGAACCATGGCACCAACTCCAATGAGGGCAATGAGTGGGCCAAAAGCATAGGAAAAGCTATTGCCGATCTGCACAGGAGCAATGGTGCCCCGGAAAGGTGATCTGCGCGACTTTTTTGCTGCTCGCCCCACCGGGGGAACGTGCATTCGCTACCCTGCCCACGTGGCCGACTCACCCTGGATCATGCGCACTTACGCTGGGCATTCCAGTGCCGCTGAATCCAATGCCCTCTTTCGACGCAATCTGGCCAAGGGACAGACCGGGCTATCGGTGGCCTTTGACCTACCCACGCAAACCGGATACGACCCCGACGACCCCATGGCTCGAGGTGAGGTCGGCAAGGTGGGTGTGTCCGTGGCTTCGATTGCCGACATGAGAGCGCTCTTTGACTCCATTGATCTGGGAACCATGAACACGTCCATGACGATCAATGCCACTGCGGTGTGGTTGTACGCGCTCTACGTGGCCGTTGCGGACGAACAAGGTGTCTCACGGGAGCAACTCTCCGGGACTACTCAAAACGACATTATTAAGGAGTACTTATCGCGAGGTACGTACGTTTTCCCACCTGCACCATCACTATCGCTCGCAACTGACCTCGTGGCCTTTTCCGTGGAAAACACTCCCAAGTGGAACCCCATCAATATCTGTAGCTATCACCTCCAAGAGGCCGGTGCGACACCTGTCCAGGAAGTTGCTTTCGCGCTCAGCACGGCCGTGGCTGTTTTGGACTCTGCGCGAGCTAAGACGCAGGTGGATTTTGATCGAGTTGTTTCGCGGATCTCCTTCTTTGTCAATGCTGGTGTTCGATTTATCGAAGAGATGTGCAAAATGAAGGCGTTCGGTCGGCTCTGGGATAGGTTGCTGATCGATCGCTATGGGATCACGGATCCCACTGCTCGACGTTTCCGATACGGAGTTCAGGTGAACTCACTCGGCCTGACTGAGGAACAACCCGAAAATAACGTGCAGCGGATCATGTTGGAGATGCTCGCTGTCACCCTGTCGAAGGATGCTCGCGCGCGCGCAGTGCAGCTTCCGGCATGGAATGAAGCCATGGGGTTGCCTCGTCCATGGGATCAGCAATGGTCATTGCGCATGCAGCAAGTGCTGGCATTGGAAAGTGACTTGCTCGAGTATGAAGATATCTTTGAGGGGTCAGTCGTCATTGACGGCAAAGTCGCGGGTCTAATGGAACAGATCCAGGTGGAATTTGATCACATCCAATCCCTGGGTGGGGTTGTGCCAGCATTGGAAAATGGGTACCTCAAGAGCGCTCTCGTGGCATCACACGCCCAGCGCCGGGCGGCCATCGAATCCGGAGACTTACCGATTGTTGGTGTGAATATTCACACCAACACCGAGATCAGCCCTCTGCTCGATTCTGTTGATTCCAGCATCTATGTTGTAGACGAATCAGTTGAATCAGCTCGCATCAAAGAATTACAGCAATGGCGAGCCAGTCGTGACTCAGGTCAGGTTGCCGCGGCACTTGACGGACTCCGCTCGGCAGCAACTGGGGGAGAGAACCTTGTGCCAGCGAGTATTGCAGCGGCACAGGCTGGTGTGACGACAGGTGAGTGGGCACAAACACTCCGCGAGGTCTACGGCGAATATCGCGCACCGACGGGGGTCATCGAGTCCATTCACACCGACACAGCGGCCATCCAAGCTGTACGACAACGAGTACAGGCATTAGTCGCTCAGCGTGGAGCGCCCTTACGCATGTTGGTGGGGAAACCAGGTCTAGATGGACACTCCAATGGGGCTGAGCAAATAGCTGTGCGAGCGCGCGATTGCGGATTTGAAGTCGTGTACCAGGGCATTCGGTTGCGACCCGAAGAGATAGTTGCTGCCGCAGTGGCCGAGGACGTAGATATCGTGGGGCTATCCATTTTGTCTGGATCGCACCGTGTATTGGTGTCCCAGATCGTGGCTGGGCTACGCGATGCAGGCGTCTCAGATATCCCCGTTGTTGTGGGTGGAATCATTCCTGAGACCGATTCCCAGTGGCTCCGTTCAGAGGGCGTGAGCGCTGTTTTCACTCCCAAGGATTATGACGCCACCGCGATCATGGCGGAGATAGTGACGTTATTAGAAGCATGAGACTTCTTATTGCCGAATGCACGGTCACCTATGTGGGTCGACTCAGTGCTCACCTACCGCGAGCAACTCGGTTGCTGATGTTCAAGTCGGATGGCTCAGTCCTGATTCACTCCGATGGTGGTTCCTATAAGCCGCTCAATTGGATGAGTCCACCCTGCAGCGTGCAGGAGGCACGAGACTCCTCGGAGTTCATTGTGACCAATAAGGGTGGGGAGGTCTTGACGATCGAAGTACATGAGATCCACAGCGACCATAGTCACGATCTCGGCGTGGACCCCGGGCTGATCAAGGACGGTGTCGAGGCTCACCTTCAGAAATTGCTTGCTGAGAATCTAGCCCCACTCGGTGAGGGCTACACATTGGTGCGACGTGAGTTTCCCACCGCAATTGGCCCGGTCGATATCTTGTGCAAAAGNNGTAGAGCAATTGACCAGGTACTTAGAGCTCCTCAACCGTGACCCGCTCTTAGCCCCTGTTCGCGGCGTATTCGCAGCCCAGGAAATAAAGCCACAAGCTCGCACTTTGGCACGCGATCGTGGCATTAGCTGCGTTACTTTGGATTATGAAGCTTTGAAGGGAACAGACGACAGTTCACTGCGATTGTTCTAATACGTCGGGGTCAGGGAGACCCCGAACCAGGATAGGAAATTGTGAGGATGGGGACGGTGGAGATCAAGCGCGTTGGTGTTGTGGGCCTAGGGATAATGGGTTCAGGAATCGTCGAGGTCGTTGCCCGAAATGGTTACCAGGTGGTCGGTGTCGATCTAGCGCCCGATCATCTGAAGCAAGCGCAGCAGCGAATGAGTGACTCCATGGAGCGCGGGGTAGCTCGAGGAAAGTTGACAGACGGTGATCGGGAGGAGATTACTTCTCGAATTTCTTATTCCACAGCCTTGCAGGATCTTGCCTCGTGCGATCTTGTGATTGAGGCCGCGACCGAGGACCTTGACATCAAGAGACAAATTTTTAGCGCTCTGGGTTCAATCCTCACAGAGCAAGCAATCCTTGCCACCAATACCTCAGCGCTATCCGTCACGGAGATTTCCGTGTCCACCGATCGACCCAACCGCGTCATTGGCATGCACTTTTTCAATCCAGCAACGGTACAAAGTTTCGTTGAGATTGTTCGCACCGTGACAACCGATCAGGAAGTAGTGGACAAAGCGGTTGCTTTCGCGGTGTCGTTACATAAGGAGCCCGTTGTCGTGGCTGATCGCGCCGGCTTCATTGCCAATGCGTTGCTCTTTGGCTATTTGAATCAAGCTATCGGCATGTATGAACAGAAGTATGCATCCCGTGAAGATATTGACAACGCCATGAAATTAGGTTGCGGGCTTCCCATGGGTCCACTGGCATTGCTAGATCTCATCGGGCTGGATACGTCCCTCCAAATTTTGGACACCATGTACCACCAGAGCAGGGACCGGCTGCATGCACCCAATGCGCTGCTCAAACAAATGGTGGCGGCCGGATTATTGGGGCGAAAGTCAGGACGTGGTTTCTACACGTATGAGTCAAAAAACTCGCCCACGGTGGTCGCGGACCAGAAAACTCCCGCTGTCGAGTCAGGGGACCGGGCTTCGAGCATCACGACTGTGGGTGTGATTGGCTCCGGCACCATGGCCACCGGAATAGCTTCGGTTTTCGCGAGCGCAGGGGTTCCCGTGACATTGGTTACCCGAAGTGCAGCCAAATCAGACTCCGCGATCGAATCTCTCACTAAGTCGTGGCAGAAATTAGTGGACAAGGGCAAGATCACCCAGGACAAGATGCAGGGATATTTGGCAAACCTCTCCACGACTGAGTCCGTATCAGCCTTAGAAGTTGATCTCGTCATTGAGGCAATAGCTGAGGATTTCGATGTTAAAGCAGCGATATTCCGTGAACTGGATCGTGCATTGCCATCCCATGTTGTCTTTGCCACGACCACGTCGAGCCTCTCAGTCATTGAACTAGCAGCACAGACCTCACGACCAGAGAAGTTCCTGGGAATTCACTTTTTCAACCCAGCAGCGATCATGAAACTCGTTGAAATGGTGAGCACGGTTGTTTCGGACCCCGTTGTCGTTGCAGAGTGCACCACCTTGGTGCGCAGTGTCGGGAAGGTGCCTGTTCAGTGTTCTGACCGGGCAGGGTTCATCGTTAATGCATTGCTCTTCCCTTACCTTAATAATGCGATCACCATGGCGAGTGAGAATTACGCGACAACAGAAGATATTGACACAGCCATGAAACGGGGGTGCGGTTACCCCATGGGTCCGTTTGAACTCCTCGACGTTGTGGGGCTGGATATCTCACTAGCCATCATCTCGACCCTGTACTTGGAATTCCGGGAGCCCGGATTTGCACCGGCGCCACAGCTTGAGCAGTTGGTGACTGCAGGGTACTTAGGGCGTAAAGTTGGCCGTGGTTTCCGGTCTTTTTCAGCATAGGCGGTAGGACAGCACGCAGAATTGAGGGTGGCATGGGGCGAAAGAATCGCCGAGTGCAGCCGAGCCCCCGACCCACCATGAGTAGTTCGACCGTGACGGAAGTGCATCCAGATGGCGAGTGGACTGTTCGTCGTTTGACGGGATCGTCGGCCACCAAGACGTATCGGTGCCCCGGGTGCGACCACGAAATACGCCCGGCAACCCCGCATGTGGTGGCCTGGCCGGCCGATATCCCGCAGGGGGCTGAGGAACGTCGGCATTGGCACACCCCCTGTTGGACCAACCGTTCCACGCGTGGCCCCCGGGGCCGGACATGACACTTATTTCAGCCAATTCCGTTCTTCCGGCAGAGCGAATACCGGTGACACTGACGACATCGGATTCACTCACGCTCATTGGTGAGTTAGCCACTCCACCAGAACCGGAGGCAACCATCATTTGCGTCCACCCGTTGCCAACACATGGCGGAATGATGGACAGTCACATTTTCCGGAAAATGGCATGGCGACTTCCCGCACTGGCCAATATCGCTGTCGTGCGATTCAATTCCCGGGGAACAACAAGTGCAGCCGGCACGAGTGAAGGGTCGTTTGATCGTGCTGAAGGTGAAGGCAAGGACCTCCAGGCAGCCATCACTTTTGCAGTGGAATCTGGTCTTCCTAACATCTGGGTGATCGGCTGGTCTTTTGGTACCGACGTGATCTTGAAGAATATGCGCGATCCAGCGGTTGTCGGAGCGATCCTGCTCTCACCCCCATTACGTTTCACCTCGGAGGAGGAGCTTCGGTACTGGAATGGGATAGATATCCCCGTCTACGCGCTTATTCCCGAACATGACGATTTCCTGCCGCCTGATCAGGCGGTGATCCGCTTCTCTCCGGCACCGGGAATTCATCTGGAGGCTGTGCCGGGCGCAAAGCACCTGTGGGTGGGCGAGAAGTTTGTGTCGTTGGTGCTCAATCGGGTTGTGGAACTGATAGCACCGAGTCATGCGCCGCTCCCCGCAAACTGGGATGGTCACATGGAAAGGTGGAATGACCTTTAAGGAAGCATGTTGTCGCGAATGAGTTGCGCAAATGCTCGGGCGCCTTTGGCGGTGAGGTGAACTTTGTCGGAAACAAAGTAGTCGGAATTGCCTCTCGAAGTTTCTTTCCAATCCGCCACAACAACGTTCGGATAATCAGGTGCCACTTTGTCAATAACAGCATTGTTAGGTTTCTCCCACGAACGCGGCATTGAGCTGTTAACCAGAATCACGCGGTCGTAATCAACTAATTGATCGAGCAGATCACGCAGCATGCTTTCCGGCATAACACCATTGGTGCCCGGGTGAATCGCTACAGTATTCGCAAGTTCTTCTTTTCGTGAGAGTTTTTTAACCCGTCCGATAAACCCACCTGGAAACCGTGAGACGGCAGCATCGATTGTGGTTCCCGGGATGGCATCGGTGATAGCACCTCGGGCGCCCAGCACTACAGAGTCGCCAATAACACTTAATGGTGCTTTCGATTCCGTATCTACAACCACCGACTCTTGTGGGTTGGAGTTTGATGCGCTGTTCGAGGGCGTCGGCGTTGCGTCTATCAGGACTTCATCGGATGTCCCAATGGCAGCGGCGACATCGGGTGCTATCGCTGCAGTTGACGGCACGAGGGCCAGCGCCATGACGGTGCCCACGAGGACAATGGCGGTCACCAGTGCCAGCGCGCCGGTGACAATGCGTTCCCGAGCGCTAGCGCTCCCGGATTTCAGCCGTTGCCACGTTCTTCCTAGAGCACCCCGACGTATCGGCATCTCTACGAAACGGAAACTGAGTTCGGCGATACCCAGGGTGAGGATCATGCGAAGGATAAAGAGAGGTAGTCCATCGAGGGGAATATCTTGATCAGGCCGGGTCACCATAAAAATCGGCCAATGCCAGAGGTAGATCCCGTAGGAGCGCTGTCCCAGGTAGCGCAGTGGGGCAATGCCTAACCATGCCCCGAGGGGTAGCGCTGGATGGGTGGCGAGGGCAATGGTGGCGGCCACGATCACGGCCAACACCAGGAAACCGCCGCGGTAGAGGAACGGGCTAAATTCGGATGCGAGAAGGTAGAAGCCCACAATCAGCGCAATGGTGGTCACCCCGAGCGTGGTGAGAAAGAGGCTGGCTCGGGGAGCGATCCGGAGGGGAAGCCGTCCCGGTCGCCACACGGTGGCCAATGCGGCACCGATCAGCAATCCCATGGCGTGGGAGTCTGCCCCGAAATAGGCGCGACTGGGATCGGCGAATTCCGGCATGGCTTGGGACGTGGCGATAGCAAACATCCATGCCGTGGATGCCAGAGCTCCGCCCAATGCAACAAAACCGAGTGCCCTTCGACTCAACTTACGAATAACTAGGAAGGCAATGAACGGCCAAATGAGATAGAACTGTTCTTCAACAGCTAGTGACCACAGGTGATTAAGTAACGCCGGGCGCCCAGTGAATTCAAAGTACGAATGATCAGCAAAGATGTACCACCAGTTGTTGACATAGAAAATGGATGCCAGAGCATCAGCACGAAAACTGGTGGCACTATCTCGGTAGACAAGGGCCACGGCCAGGCCCACAACCGCCAGCATGAGAAACAGTGCTGGTAGCAGGCGCCGCGCTCGGCCCAGGTAGAACTGCTTAAAATTGATGGTTCCTGTTCGGGTGAACTGTTCGAGTATTAATGAGGTAATGAGAAAACCACTCAGCACAAAGAAGACATCGACCCCGAGAAATCCTCCGGGAACAGGATCGAACCCCGCGTGGTAGAGCAGTACGCCGCCAATTGCCAGAGCACGGAGGCCGTCGAGGCCGGGAAGGTATCCCATTTCTCCTTGGGCTCGCCCACGGTCTAAGTTCCATGGGGAAGCAACCATGGCCCCATGGTAAATGGTGGGGCTACCTGCTCATGAACTGGTAAATCGGTTAATGCCAGCGAGCGTCTGGTGGCGGAGCTCGGGGTCACGCACTCCCAAGCCAGGTTCCGGTGCCAGGCAGAGCACGCCGACTTTTCCTTGGTGGAGATTCCGGTGGACCTCGAAGGCGGCCTGCCCAGTTTCCTCGAGGGGGAAGGTCTTGGAAAGGGTGGGATGGATCATTCCTTTAGCCACGAGCCGGTTGGCTTCATATGCTTCCCGATAGTTGGCAAAGTGGCTACCCACAATTCGTTTGAGATTCATCCAGAGATACCTGTTGTCATATTCATGCATAAAGCCTGATGTGGAAGCGCAGGTTGCAATGGTGCCGCCGCGCTTGGTGACATACACACTGGCACCGAACGTCTCACGCCCCGGATGTTCAAAGACAATATCGGGGTCTTCGCCGCCGGTGAGTTCCCGGATCTTTTTGCCGAGTCGCTGCCATTCCTTGGGGTCTTGCGTGTGTTCATCTTTCCAAAATTTGTAGTTTTCGGCACTTCTGTCAATTACTAATTCAGCCCCCATGTCACGGCAGATCTGGGC
>DIUQ01000049.1:0-5911 GCA_002422375.1 bacterium UBA6154 | reverse complement strand
TGCTTCATGCCGGCGCCATTGCGGGAAACCAATTGCCGGTAGGCGGTCGAGTTGACCAGCCCGGGGCTTGCGGCCTCTTCCCAGGTGAGGTGTTCGGGTTTGGGCATCAGTTGATTTGCTTTGACAATGGCAAATTCAGCGAGGCCACCAAAGTTGGTCTCAAACCCCCAGATGCGCTGCTCAGGATCCATCATGGTGTCGTTGTGTCCCATGGGAGATTCCAACTCGACACTTAAGCAATGCGCAACTATGCGATCGCCCGGTGCAAATGCATTCACACCGGGTCCAACGCGCAGGACAACACCGGACGCATCAGACCCAATAATGTGATACGGGAGATTGTGGCGTTGCCCATCCGGGGTGGACTTGGCGTATTTCTCGAGGAAGCCAAATGTGGACACCGGCTCGAAAATACTGGTCCACACGGTGTTGTAATTGATGCTTGATGCCATCACGGCAATGAGTGCCTCGCCCGGGGCTAGCTCCGGCACGGGAACGTTATCTAGGTGAATACTGGTCCGCGGATCCTTGTCCCGTGATGCCATGCCCTCGAACATGGCGACATCAGATTTATGGACGGTTGCCGCTCGATAGGTAGTCGGAATCGTTAAGGATTCAAATACTTCGCGACCGGCGCCGCTTTCAATGGCATCAATAATTTCCTGCATCTCCGTATTAAACCTAACCACGGGAAATCTAGGTGGACATTTGCCAGATGAGTATTCCGAGGGTCACTGTGAGTCCTATCACGCCAACCAGTGATATTCGCCATAGGCGGCGAAGGAGCCCCATCAGGATCACTGCGGCGAAAGCGCCCACCAGCAGCGCTGCGAGTGGATGATCAAGGATGGACAGGTTAGGCATGCTGAACAAATTCAAGGAGTACGCCCCCGCAGTCCTTGGGGTGAGCAAAGTTCACCAGACTCCCAGCGGTCCCGGTCCGCGGCTCCGGGTAGAGCATGCGTATGCCCCGGGCTTCTAACAGCGTGGCTACCGCTCGAATATCTGTCACGGTAAACGCCATTTGCTGAATTCCCGGACCGTTCTTGGCAAGAAAGCGACCAATGGTGGTGTCAGGGCCGAGCGGTGCGAGTAGCTGTATTTCGGCTCCACCACCAGAGAACTGCAGCATTGCTTCTTCCACGCCCTGTTCCTGATTCACCTCCGTGTGGTGAGCACGAAGCCCGAGGGTTTGTTCATAGAAGTCACGCGACTGCGCAAGGTCCATCACAGCAATTCCCACGTGGTCTAGTCCGGTGATCAGGTGGGAAATTTCTTGAGTCACCTCGTTGATGGCCGACATGGAACTAATGTTGGCATATAGACCAGTCAGCATAGGGAAAGTGGGTTGTGACATGAGCGACATCAGCATTGCGGCACATCAGGGAGAGCCCTCCGTCATTATTGCTGGTGCCAGGACTCCCATGGGGCGTTTACTGGGATCGCTCACTTCGTTCACTGGAGCGCAATTGGGTGGATTCGCCATCAAAGGGGCATTGGATAAAGCTGGGGTGAGCGCCACCGATGTCGATTACGTGATCATGGGTCACGTTCTGCAAGCAGGCGCGGGTCAAATTTCAGCACGGCAAGCAGCAGTCAATGCAGGAATTAGCATGAATGTGCCAGCACTCACCATCAATAAAGTCTGCCTCTCGGGACTGGATGCCATTGCCCTTGCTGACCAGTTGATCCGTGCCGGAGAAGCTGAGTGCATTGTCGCTGGCGGGATGGAGTCCATGACCAATGCACCACATTTGCTGATGGGATCGCGCGAAGGGATCAAGTACGGTGAATGGAGCATGGTTGACTCCATGGCCTTTGACGGCCTGACCTGTGCTTTCGATGAGTGCGCCATGGGGGAATCCACCGATAAGTACAACTCTCGCTATGGCGTCACGCGGGAGTCGCAGGACGAATTCGCAGCGCTATCCCATGCCCGGGCCGCCCACGCTCAGCAGGTAGGGGTATTCGACGAAGAAATTGTGAGTGTGGAAATTCCCCAACGTAAGGGTGAGCCACTTCATATATCGCACGATGAAGGTATTCGAGCCGCGACAACTGTTGAGACACTGAGCGCACTCCGACCGGCATTTAATAAGGAGGGAACAGTAACCGCGGGTAACGCTTCTCAAATTTCCGATGGTGCAGCTGCGGTGATCGTTATGAGTAAAACGAAGGCGGAGTCTTTGGGGTTGTCATGGCTAGCTGAGATCGGTGCCCATGGCAATGTGGCTGGTCCAGATGCGAGTTTGCACGAACAACCAGCACAGGCGATCCTGGCTGCCTGTCGACGTGCAGGTTTGAACCCAGCTGATATAGATCTTTTTGAAATAAATGAGGCTTTCGCTGCTGTTGGTCTGGTATCAATGAATGTGCTGAGGGCCGCAGGGGCGTCGGCTGATACCGAGCACGTCAATGTCAACGGTGGAGCAATTGCTCTGGGTCACCCCCTGGGCATGTCCGGTGCCCGCCTGGTGTTGCATCTCGCCCATGAACTTCGGCGTCGCGGCGGCGGAATTGGTGCGGCAGCCCTCTGCGGTGGTGGAGGACAAGGAGATGCCTTGTTGATCAAGGTGCCGTGACAGCGTTACTCCTGCCGAGGCAATAACCTGATCCGGTGACTGATTGGGCAGAGACACTGCGAAATGGCAGCTCCCGCGACATTGCGCGGGCCATTACCGCTGTGGAGAACATGAGTGTCGCCGGCGAACAGATTCTGCATGACCTCCCACTGCCGACCGCCCACGTGATTGGATTGACGGGACCGCCCGGAGTGGGGAAGTCGACATCTACTTCGGTGCTTGTCGGCAAACTGCGGGCTCACGGTCACCGAGTAGCGGTGCTCGCCGTGGACCCGTCCTCCCCGTTCAGCAAGGGTGCGCTGCTGGGTGATCGAATTCGCATGCACGAACATGCCCAGGATCCAGGAGTATTTATCCGATCACTAGCCGCTCGCGGGCACTTAGGTGGCCTCACGGAAACTACCCTTGACGTGATCACCGTCTTGAGCGCGGCAGGATTCGATTCCATCATTGTCGAGACGGTTGGTGTAGGTCAGTCGGAAATTGATATCGCCTCAGCTGCAGATACAACAATTGTTATTACCGCACCTGGTATGGGCGACGGCATTCAAGCGGCCAAGGCGGGCATTCTCGAGATCGCTGATATTTTCGCGGTGAACAAAGCAGATCGGGACGGCGCGGAAGTAGCGGTTCGGGAGCTCAAGTCGATGGTGGCTTTAGCGCCTTCGGCGCAGGGTTGGGTTCCACCAGTTATTCCGACAATCGCATCAACGGGCGAGGGTTTTGGTGAGCTTCTCGAACACATTGACGCCCATTGGCGTTTTCTCGAGGCATCTGGGCAGATTGAACAGAGGCGTGAGAGACGATTACGGGACTACTTGATGGCTCGTGGAATGGCACAACTTCAGCGCGCCATGGTGTCTCAGGAGATAGATCAGGACATTTCCCATCGCGTTGCCATCGGAGAGATATCTCCGGCACACGGACTGGAGGAGCTACTTAACGGTCTCGGCGTTGACGAGCCCCGGGCGAATTAATGAGCGCGGATATTTCCGGTTTAAATTCCCCACTCAATACTTGATCCAAGGTAATTTCCTCCAGCACCGCGCGCATGGATGCCCGCAGGGCAATCCATACGTCGACCAACGAGCTGTCTGGATGGACTACATCTTCAGGCCGCTGTCCCCGAACAGCCGCTAGCGGTCCGTCGAGGGCGCGGATAACGTCTGCGACGGTAATGGAGTCCGGAGCTGCGGCTAGTCGATAGCCCCCCACTGGCCCACGTCGACTAATCACGATATTTGCTTGTCGTAACTCGCGGAGAATGCCTTCTAGGAACTTTGCGGGGATATTTTGCTCACGAGCGATCTGCTCGCTGGTGACGAGTCGCTCAGGGGACTGCGCGTAGGAACGAGCCAGCTCGAGTACCGCGCACATTCCGTAGTCGGCACGAGCTGAGACATACATAGGCAAAGTCAAGCACAGGCCGGTTTTTCCCGCACCATGCATGGCCCTCAGGCACTGGTGGCTTGGTACGGGCATCAATGGAACAATGGGGGCATGAGTACACCATCTTTTGCTGGAGCCGTAGATCTAGGTGCACTTGCTGCCGCTAAGAAATCGAAGGCCGCCGCTGGTAATTCGCTCACCATTAACGTCACCACAACCGATTTCGAGGCGCAGGTATTGGCGCAGTCCCAATCGATTCCTGTGGTTCTCGACGTCTGGGCGGAGTGGTGCGGTCCGTGCAAGCAACTCTCACCCATACTTGAGGAGTTAGCGCACGAGTATGCAGGTCGAATCATGATCGCCAAAGTTGATGCTGATACTGAGCAAGCTATTGCCCAAGCGCTGCAAGTGCAGTCCATTCCGTCGGTCTTTGCAGTTATCAAGGGTCAGGTCGTGCCCCTCTTCCAAGGTGCATACCCCAAGGAGCAGATTCGCCAGATTTTTGACAAGTTGTTGGAGTTGGCGGCAGAACAGGGACTCACACCTGTGAATGTCACCGACGGTGAATCCCCGGTGATCGAACCGGAGATCGAGGTCGATCCGCGATTTGATACAGCGGTAGCGGCTATTGACGCCGGTGACTGGGCGGCTGCGAAAGCTGCGTATCAAAGTATTCTCGATTCCGATCCGGGTGACCTTGATGCGCGTGGCGGTTTGATCATGTGCGAGATTTTCGAACGCACGCAAGGGAAGAGCGTGCCGGATGGTCACACAGTGGACGACTTGATGCTGAGTGCTGATCTGGCCGCCGCCAACGGTGACTGGACATCCGCCTTTTCTTCCATCATCAATGCGGTGCGAGAGGCTTCGGGAGAGGATCGTGAACGTGCTCGCCAGAGGGCCGTTGACTACTTCACCTTGGCGGGAGACCATGAAGAAGTCCCGGCGGCTCGCATCGCCCTTGCTAATGCATTGTTCTAACTGTGTTGTTCTTGGGTCGTGCGGGTTTAGCTGGCGGGCGGCCGAAAAAACATGGCTGACAGCGGTGGCACGGTGATGCGTGCCATGGCTGGTTTGCCGGACCACTCGGTAGCCGTGGCGTTGATATGTCCTTGATTTCCAACACCTGAGCCGCCGTAATGAAGTGAGTCTGTGTTGAGCACCTCGTCCCAACGGCCAATAAAAGGAAGTGCCAGTGGATAGTCGTGGTGCACGAGTGGGGAGAAGTTTGCGATAAAAGCTATGCACTCACCGCTATCAGCCCACCGTAGCCAACTGAATATATTTGTGTCAGAGGCATTGCCATCAAGCCACTCGAAACCGCGGGGGTCGTTATCGCGTTCCCAAAGAGCCGGAAATTCCCGATAGATTCGGTTGAGATCGTTGACGGTCGCCAGGACTCCTTGGTGCTCGGCAAATTGCAGAAGATGCCAGTCCAACCCTTTCTCGCTGGACCACTCATCCGATTGGGCAAACTCTGAACCCATAAAGAGCAACTTCTTACCCGGGTGAGCCCACATAAAAGCCACATAAGTGCGCAAATTGGCCAGGGTCTGCCACCGATCACCTGGCATTCGCGAGACAAGTGAGCCCTTGCCGTGCACGACTTCGTCGTGAGAAAAAGGCAAAATAAAATTTTCACTGAAAGAGTACATCAACGAAAATGTCATTTCGTCGTGGTGATATTTCCGGTGGATTGATTCGTGCTGGACGTACCCCAGGGAATCGTGCATCCACCCCATGTTCCATTTGAACCCGAATCCAAGGCCGCCGAGGTCCGTTGGACGTGTTACTCCTGGCCAGGCGGTGGATTCCTCAGCGATGGTGATCACGCCGGGTACGCGTTTATACACAGTCGCGTTCATCTCTTGGAGAAAGGCGACAGCGTCAAGATTCTCGCGGCCACCGTATTGATTGGGTAACCAGTCGCTGCCTTCGCG
>DIUQ01000056.1 GCA_002422375.1 bacterium UBA6154 | reverse complement strand
TCCGCAAACATGTCGGTGACACGGGACATTCACCGATCGGTGGAATTGCAGTTCACCCACTCACCCCCCGTGAGTACCTCGCAGCGATCCTGGCAATCGTGGCCTCCCTCCTCGGCGGTGCCGTGCTCGGACCAGAAGTGGCCCTGGTCTCCACCGGCGCTGTCATTGGCGGACTTGTTGCCCGCCGGTTCCGCGTTGCGAATCCCACAAAGGTGGTCTCCGCTAGTGCAGCGGGTGGGATCCTGGCGTTATTCGTCAACCCCCTGCTGACCGGTTCGCTGTCCCTGGGGGACGCACCGCAGTCCGTCGAGGTTGATCAACTGTTCTGGGCCGTTGGTGTTGCCCTTGTCGCAGCGCTCCTGACCGCCCTTGCTCGCTTCGGAGCCATCCGGATCACAGGGATCACGGGCAATCGACCGCATCTGCCAGCCCTCGTTGTGGCCTCTTTAATTATTGGGGTGTTGGCCATTGCGCTGAATATGTGGACTGACTTGTCGTATGCGTATATCGCCACCTCGAGTGAGGAACTCATTACTGAACTTCCCACTCTGACATCAGTCGGTGCAGTCGTTGGAATCGTGGTCATGAAAACAATTGCATACTCCGTCTCCATGGGTGCCGGCTTCCGAGGCGGACCCTTCTTCCCGGTGATGTTCATTGGAGCCGCGACCGGTCTGCTCTTCTCCCTCATTATTCCTTCGGGTCCCCAGGTCACTGCGGCTGTTGCCGTTGGCTTGATTGCATCTGTGATTGCGACAGCGCCCATGAAGTGGCCGATTGCTATTGCCCTGGGACTTGTGCTCGGTTACTTGATGGGTGGGTGGGCACTCGTTCCCGCGGCGGTGATCGGTGCGATTGTTGCGCGCGCGGTGCCTCGCTTGGGTGAACGATCAGCCAGCGATTCCCTCGTACACTAACCACGCGCCAAAGAGGAAAAACAAAATAGCGGCGCCAACGCGAATAACTTTCTCGGGAAGGTTGCGCCCCAGTACTGCACCAACTCCAATGGCGAGTGCATCCGCCGCCACCATGCCGACAGTTGAGCCGATCCACGTGCCCAACCAACCTTCGGTCGTGGCCAGAGTCACCGTGGCCAACATGGTTTTGTCGCCAAGTTCAGCGAGGAAGAAAGCAATTGCAACGGCGAAAAATGCAGATCTGGTAGATCGAAGTGCACGCCCTTCTTCTTCATCACTGAGTTTGTCTCCACGTAATGTCCACAATCCAAAGAACACGAATGCGATGCCGGCAATGATGTTGATCGGCCCCGTGGGCAGCGCGAGACCGACAATGTTTCCCAGTGCAACAGAAAAAAGATGAACCACAGCGGTTGCTGCAGTGATGGCCAAGATCACGGTCCAGAACCGATACCGGGTGGCAAATGTCATGGCCATCAACTGAGACTTATCCCCCAACTCGGCCACGAATATGACCACGAAGCTCAGCAGGAAGGCGTCCATAGTGAGCACATTGTTGCCGAGTGGTGGACTGGACCGGATTTGCGGTTCAGTTCCCGCAATCCACACGTGCAATCAGTATCGAACCGGATCACGTGAGATTTTTATCGTAGGCTCTGCAGTGATCCCTCACTGTGACGAGCCTAAGGACAATTCATGCCGGTAATGACCATGAAACAAAAGGGACCAATTGGCCACGGTGCGCAGCGTGCTGTTGCTTTTGGCGGTGGTGGTGAATGGTTCGTCGCCTGGATGGTCGGATATGCCCAAGGTTTACTGAAAGAGGGTGTGGACCTCAGCACGGCAGATATCACCATTGGCACCAGCGCCGGTGCAATTGTCGGTGCGGCGATTAAAGGTGGCCGGCTCGATCAGTTGTCTGCGCAACTGCAGGAGATCAGCAGTAATCCGGCGCTGGCAGCTGTAGGCGGTGTTGTGTAATCCGCCACTAACAGGTTGGGAACCGCTCACCGCATGATTACAACAATGGAATACTGCGCGAGTGCGGGCGACCAGGGTGATTTACGTGGAGAATGATCCGGCGCTGCGCGGGATCATGACCTCAATGCTCGACAGCGCTCCCGAACTCGAAGTAATGCTGTCCACGGGTAGCCCGACGGAAGCACTCTCCATGGCGCCCACAGCACCGGCTGACGTTGCACTGCTTGATCTAGCCCTCGGGGTTGGTGAGATGAACGGGATCGACCTCGGCATCGCGCTTCGCCAAAAGAACCCTGACATGGGCATTGTGATCCATTCGCAGTACCCGCTCGACTTCACGCTCGAACGCGTTCCCGAGGAGTTGCGCATGGGCTGGTGTACCCTGCAAAAGTCCGGGCAAATGGAGGTCTCCGACCTGGTCAATCTGCTGAAGTCAACAGCCATGGGGATCACGAGTTTGCACCACGGTGTGGCATTGAACACTGACCAATCCGAACAGGATGAGCACAGCAAACTGGCAAGGCTTTCGTCGCGGCAGCGTTCGATCATGGGGCTGACGGCTAATGGTTTCACGCCACAACAGGTGGCCGAGCAGTTGGAGTTAAGCCATGAAGTGGTCCGCCAAGACCTAGTTCGCGCCTACAAGGTTCTCGTGCCGGAGCAAGCAGGTGGGAAGGATCGACGGACGCAGGCAGTGCTGACTTATGTCCGGATGACGCGAGATGAACAGTGGGATTCCCCGTGAAAACCGATTCCCACGAGCCAGATGCGAAAGCTCGGCGCTGGTGGCAGTACGTCGGGCCGTGGCCGCTGCGACCATGGGTCGCGTCGTTGAGCGTTGGCGCAGGCGTCTTCATCGTGACAACCTCCACCTGGCGTGAGCAATACTTTGTTGATCCGGCACTCACGCTCGCCGAAACACTCTTTATCGTCGGAAGGGCTGCTTTCGTGCTAGTCGCAGGGGCTGCTTTCATGGTTGCTGTTGCGACAACAGTTGCCACGCGGCTGGTGAGTCCTCGAACCCTGAGCCGGTTGCTGCCTTACCTTGTCGTCATCGTGACGAGTGCAGCACTGGCGTCAGCGGTGCTGTTCATGATCGAATTCGCCTTCGGGGCCTCCGTCCAGAATCCAGTGCTCGATCTGGTCCTAAGGACAATGCGGCTATCGATAATGATGGCATTTGTTTTAGCTGTTGCCGGAATAGCAGAAGAGCGACTCAGAAGACAGACGTTGATCGCCAGGGAGTCCCTGAGCGAGTTGGATCGACAGCACTCGCTCATGTTGATGCATGAAGAACAATCGCGACGTCAATTCGCCATGCTGTTGCACGATCAAGTGCAAGCGGGTCTGATGACTGCGTGTTTAGAACTGAAGATGGCCACGGCGGATGAAACATCAGTGAACCGTGAGCGATTGGATGCTGCCATCACGCGTATCGACCGCATTCGCGGGCTCGAGCTTCACCAGACTGCGCGGGCGCTGAGCCCGGACCTATCGAACCTCGGACTACACGGAGCCCTGCGGGACTTGATGCGGATCTACGAGCCTGCGGTGCAGGCATCCATCCACGTCGCGCCAGAGATCGCCCAGGTCATTCCCCCCATGCCGACGCAAGTGCTACTGGCCTGCTACCGAATCGTCGAGCAAGGTGTTCTGAACTCGGTCGTTCACGGACAAGCGACCGAGTGTGTAATAAAGGTGACCGCGCCATCAGAGAACACGGTGTCCGTTGAGGTGAAAGACAACGGTACGGGTATTGCGCAGACCGACAACGCTCGCGGATTCGGCTCAGCCGTTCTGGACTCCTGGTGCCGGGTCCTTCGTGGCTACTGGGCATTGGAATATCTGCCCGGGGGCGGGGCTCGTCTGACGGCGACACTCTCGCTGGAATCAGGCGCTGATTTCGACGTCGCAGGGGCAGACGTGTCACTCCAGTGACATCTGGCGGGGCATCGCCGAAACGTGACATAGCGTGTCACGATGCGCCCACTTGTGACCTTCGGCATCTCCACCCTTCTCGCCACAGCTCTGTCCCTTCCCCTGAGCACATCAGCCTCCGCGGTGACAGACGGGGACATCGCGTGCAGTGTCCGAGGCACATTCACGATCGCCAGCAACGTTGTCACGGGCTCCACGGACTGCGAGGGCTCAGCGACAATCCCCTCGGGTGTGACGTCAATCGGGGACAGTGCGTTTGCAAGCAGTCAAGTCAGTTCGGTTATCTTTGATTCACCGTTCACTCTGACCACAATCGGCAACAGTGCATTTGATCGCACCTCCATGTCGTCGTCATTCGACATCCCAGAAGGAGTCACATCGATCGGTGACAGTGCATTCGCCTACAGCACCGTCTCGACGATCACCTTTCCGTCAACATTGACGACGATAGGAGACAGGGCGTTCTACAGTTTCGCTGGTCCGGCGACGGTGGATCTCAATGCTGTGACGACGATCGGCTCCGAGGCATTTCGTGGTAGCCGACTGACATCGATAGTGATTCCAGACTCCGTTACATCAGTGAGTGGGGTAGGCGACGGTGCGTTTGCGCACATGGAATCCCTGGCCTCCGTGACGCTGGGAATTGGTCTCACCTCGATACCGGAGAACATGTTCACCTTCTCAAAGAACGGTTCCGGTTCAGCCTATTCAATCGGATCGATCGTTATCCCTGACGGTGTCACGAGCATTGGGGCGGGTGCCTTCTACTACACGGGTATGTCATCGGTGACGTTGCCGGAAGGACTCACCTCGATCGGTGATCGCGCGTTCAGTCAGAACAAGCTGACGGCGATCGATCTGCCAGAAAGCCTCGCCAGCCTCGGCGTGGAGTCCCTGTGGAACGGGGAGTTGACGTCCATAACTATTCCATCGGCGGTGACGTCAATGGGACGCTATGCGCTCGGGCCGGTCATTGCCGAGGTCACATACTGCGGGTCCGCACCGATCAACTGGGATGACGCTATTTATGGTGGTGTCACGCCCACGTGCGGAGATTCAACACCAACGCCAAGTCCTGAACCAGATCCCGAACCTGCTCCAGCACCGATTTCCACTCCAGCGGAGTCAGGGTCGACGACCACGGCAGGTACCGAGTCAACGGTGAGCACTACTGAGGTCACCCCTTCCGCTGAAGCTCAGGAGACTCAGATCGTGGAGCCGTCGACCGAAGGTGTGGCCGCAGTGCCACTCACCCCGCAGGCCGTTAAGCGCCTCAGCCCGCAGGAGGTTTCCGCGCTTCCCGCGTCTTCGGTCAAGAGCCTGTCACCCCGGGCTATTCGTGTCCTGTCACCGAGTCAAGTGCGTGCCCTCCAACCGACGCAGGTGAGGGCGTTGACGCCGGCGCACATACAGGCTATGAAGCCGTCACAGATCGCAGCCCTACGTCCCGCTCAGGTTGCTGCACTCAGGGTGGCGGGCATGCGGGAGTTACGTCGAAGCACGTTGGGTGCCATGACTCCGCGTGCAGCCCGAGCGTTGACGGTAAAGCAGATCAGAGCGATTCGGACAAAGGTTGTCTGGGGTATTTCGAAGCCGGCGTACGCGGGAATGACCTGGCTGCAACAGCGGGCAATGAAGCAAGCTGCGGGATGGTTTCGCTAGGGGTCACGAAGAGCATGCCCAGAGTCACCATGTCACCAAACATTCGGCTGCTGTGGGTTCTCGTGGTGGCCAGGGACGGGATCGAACCGTCGACCTTCCGATTTTCAGTCGGCCTCAACCCGATAAACACACAGCACCGCGTCAGGAATTAGCGGTGGCAACCTTTGTGTACGCGTAGTCCGCGTTCAGCGGACAGCCGGTGCTCGTGACTGAACCGTCAGGGCACGTGGTGTTCGACCAGGTGATCTGGCCGGCTGACCCCTCGAGATTGGCGCCCGTGAGATTGGCATTGGTGAAGTTCACGTGGCTCATCTCCGTATTGATAAAGGTCGCGCCGGTGAGGTTCGCACCCGTGAAATTGGTGTTGTCTATCTCGGCCATGGAAAAATTTGCGTTCGTGAGATCGGCACCGGATAGGTCGGCCCCGCTGAGCATCCCGTTGTAACAGTTCACGTCGCTTAATGATTCACTGTTGCAGAAGGATCCCATGCCCCAGTCGACGCTCGGAACAGTGCGGAGCTGGTGGTTGCGGCTAGTACGCTTCAGTGCCTTTTCGGCTTCCTTCTTCGACACTGGCCCGAAATCTGCGTTTCGCAGATTGGCATCGCGAAGATCGGCATGGCGCAACCCAACGCCGCGCATGTCGGTGCCTCGCAAGTTTGCGCCCCGGAGGTCAGCTCCATGAATCTGAGCACGCATGAATGAGGCGCCAGAGAGGTTGCCGTGATGCTCAAATGTCCACTTGTGCACGACACCAGTGCAGTCGGCCTTGGGCCCCGGAACGCACGTGTTCTTGCCCTTTCCGATTGCATCGCCTGTTGCAGCGGACGCCGCTGGTGTCGTAATCCCTGCCATCATGGCCAATCCCACTGCGACGAGTGCCGCGATAATCGGTCGAACAGGGTGCTTTGCCACGCGACAATCTCCGTATCCATAGGTCATGGCTTGAGTTTAGCCTCCGGCGCTCATCGACCCAATGGATCAGGGTGATCCATTCCTCAGACGTTCATTTCATGCCCAGCCAATCGCGTCTTGATCGTAGGCTCTGCAGTGATCCCTCACTGTGACGAGCCCAAGGACAATTAATGCCGGTAATGACCATGAAACAAAAGGGACCAATTGGCCACGGTGCGCAGCGTGCTGTTGCTTTTGGTGGTGGTGGTGAATGGTTCGTCGCCTGGATGGTCGGATATGCCCAAGGTTTGCTGAAAGAGGGTGTGGACCTCAGAACGGCAGATATCACCATTGGCACCAGCGCGGGTGCAATTGTCGGTGCGGCGATTAAAGGTGGCCGGCTCGATCAGTTGTCTGAGCAACTGCAGGAGATGAGCAGTAATCCGGCACTGGCAGCCAAGATGCTCGCTATTCCTGTGGGTGAACCATCTCAGGCCCGTGCGCGCACTGTCATGGGTCAGACCACCGCCATTTCCCCAGACACGATTCAGGAAATTGGGCGCGCTGCCATGGCTGCGCATAACGCACCGGACGCGCACTACATTCAAACGGTCGAAGGGTTGTTGGGCACAACATCCTGGCCACTAGGTCATTTCACGACCAGTGTGGATTGCTACACCGGCGAACCATTGATCGCGGGCAGTGACTCGGGTGTGACGATTGGGCAAGCGGCCGCCGCAAGTTCTTCCCTCCCTGGCGTTAACGGCCCAACGTGGTTGGGGGACCGTTTGTGCATGGATGGCGGTGTTAGCCAGTCAAGTACTCACGCGGACATGCTTGCCGGTGCGCATTCTGTTCTGATCATTGGGATGTTTGATTTCGCCGCGAATCCGCCGCAGCATGTTAACCCCTCATTTGGTATCGCGGAACGGATTAACCCGGGAACGGCGGATCGAGAAGCTGCAGCATTGCGGGACCAGGGCAGCACGGTGCACGTCTCGATTGCCAATCCAGATCCGCAAACTGACTTCATGGATCCTGCCACCATTGGAGCGGCACTGAGTGTTGGAATATCTGCCGGCGCAGCAGATGCTGTAACTATTTCCGCACTGTGGAAGTAATCAGGGCGACCAGGAGCCGGAATACTGACCACACCACGCCCATGACTGCTGTCGCCACGAGCGCCATAACGACATCTGGCTGAAATCGATAGAGATTCTCGAGTGGCGTTCCGAACATGCGCGGAACGAGAATCAGAATCACCCACGCGGCAACGGATGTTGTGAACAGCGGGAACCACAAACTGAACTTCCCGCTGACGCCAGATTTAGCACGCAATGCTGCTCGGTGACGCCATGCCCACACCATGCTGATGAGATACACACACGGTAAAAGCACGAGTCCAATGAGAAGTGCTTTCTGAAACCAGCGGGGCCCTTCGCCGGAATAGTCAACACCCAGGCCAGCAGCGGCGACCGCGGTGCGGAGCTGCGTTGTTTCACGGAAACCAAGTCCACTGGTGGCGTTGACCAGCACGATCGCTCCGGTTTGCTGGGCGGGGTACATCCACGCCAGTGACTCAAAACCTGGGCTTGTCCCGGTATGCCACACACCACCGTCTGGTTCAATAAACCAGCCGAGTCCATAAGACGGTGACACTGCACTGGCTGGACGCATCATGAGCGCCTTTCCTTCCGCGCTCAGTATGTCGTCCTGGCCGTTCATCATCATCTGCATATACAGCGCCATGTCATGAGCGGTGGAGACGATCCCACCCTGCGGTGCCGTTGCGCTATCCGTTGGAGTATTTCCCATGGATCGTTTTGTGGTGAACCAGGACGTGTGTCCATTCGCCATGGATTCATGAACCATGCCATCCGACACGAAACTATTCGTCATGCCAACAGGTTCGAGAATATTTGTGGTGACATACGACTGGAAATCCTGCTGACTCACTTCTTCAATAAGTCGTCCAAGGATCTGGTAGTTCAAGTTCGAGTATTCCCATATTTGGCCAGGTGAATTGACGGGTAGCACCGTGGATGCAGTCAGTTCCGCCGGTGATTCATTACCCTGCATGGTGGTCAATCCACTGGTGTGACTGAGTAACTGTCGAACAGTGATGGCACCTGCCGGCTCACCAGAAAACTCCCTAACGTATTTCCCTACCCCTGTATCGAGATCTACCGCGCCAGCCTCCACTAGTTGCATAACAGCAAGGGCTGTAAAACTTTTTGATACGGAACCAGTAAGGAAGGGGGTATCAGGCGTCACCAAATGCGAGTCGCCCATGCGGGTAACTCCGCGGGCACCAGCCGCAGTGATCAAGTCCTTGTCAACCACCGCGTAAGCCACACCGGGTGCACCAGATGCTGGCATTTCCGCATCAAGAACGGTGTCAATGATGTCTGTGGTACCTGGTTCAGCCGTGGCGCTTCCCGCTGCTGACATGAGGAAGAGAGTTGCGAGGATGACAGCGCGGAAGGTCAGCGTCCACGGCGACATGCGCGGCGTCACTCGGCAGCCTGCACAAGTCCTTGCAGAATGAGTTCGAGTCCAAACTCAAAGGAACTACCAAAGGAGTAGCCGGGTGCGAGCACGTGCTCCACGGTGAATGCGGTCAGGGTGGGATACAACGCGGGATCAAATGTGGCAGAAATTTCCTGTGCCAACTCAGCCATGTCCTGTCCACCAGTGGCAGGAAGGTGAGCTTCCTCGAAAGCGAATCCGAAGATATAACTGTCGAGGATCGCATAAGCATGTGCGGTGAGCTGCCAGGACAAACCACCTCGACGCAAGCAGGCAAGAACAGCTTCATGGTGGCGCAGGCTGATCGGGCCAGGTGACGTCCGCGACTCCATCAGCGGCGCGGCCCACGGGTGCCGGTTCAGTGTGTGACGTGCGGAGAGGCATCGAATGCGCAGGGCGTCCGTCCAGGGCAGGTAGTCCGGTGGAAGGTCAATCTCATCAAAGACGCGCTCGACCATGCCGTCCACGATCGCGTCCTTGGAGGGCAGGTAGTGATAAATCGTCATGGGTTTTACATCCAGTGCCGCCGCCAGGCGACGGATAGTGAACGCTTCCAGACCAAGGGTGTCGGCCAGCACGAGCGCAGCATCGAGTACCCGCTCACGCGTGAGGGGAAGGGGAGGCGAGGTCGCTGGCTGAGCGGCTGGCTGAGTGGGTGACATGGGGCTCCTTGACGGTGACTTGACGATTGTACTAAGTACGAGTACGGTTCACATCATATCGTACAAAGTACGAACAGTCGAGAGGATTAAGCATGTCGCCAGCCACCACTCAGTCACCCGTCACGTCAATGCGCGCTGCGGTGGCTCCCCGGTACGGCGGGGCCGAGGTGATTGAACCCGCCGTCGTGGAGCGCCCCACCATCTCCAACTCCGAGGTGCTGGTTCAGGTGCACGCAGCGGGACTCGACCGTGGCGTCTGGCATCTGATGACCGGAACGCCGTACCTCATTCGCATCCTGGGGTTCGGATTCACTCGACCCAAGCAGCCCGTGCTGGGCCTTGACCTCGCCGGAGTTGTGGTGGAAGTCGGGAAGGACGTGACACGTTTCGCGGTTGGCGACGAAGTGTTTGGTAGTGGGCAGGCAACGTTCGCCGAGTACGCAGCGGCACCGGAAAGCAAACTCAGCCACAAGCCGTCGAACGTGTCCTTCGAGGACGCTGCTGTCACGGCGATCTCAGGTGGCACGGCGTTGCAGGCGCTCACCGATGTTGGGCGACTCGCAGCAGGACAGTCGGTCCTGGTCATTGGCGCATCAGGAGGTGTCGGGAGTTTCGCAGTTCAAATCGCCGCAGCTCTGGGAGCACATGTCACGGGAGTGTGTAGCGCAGCAAAGGCGCAGACGGTCACAAAGTTGGGAGCTGAACACGTTATTGATTACGCGACTGAGGACTATCTCAATGGCGGTGAGCGATACGACGTGATCATTGACGCAGGTGGTCTCAACCCTGTGCGCCGACTCAAGCGCGCCCTGACACCACGCGGCACGCTCGTCATTGTCGGCGGTGAAGGCGGAGGAAAGTTCACCGGCGGCATTGGCCGAAATCTGCGAGCAGCCTTACTTTCCCTGGTCTCGCGTCAACGTCTCACTGCATTTATCAGTAAGGAGAATCACCAGAGCACAGATCGACTTGCCACACTGCTCTCAGATCAATCGATCACCCCATCAATAGGCGCACGCTATTCCCTGGATCGTGCTGCTGACGCAATATCCGACATGGAGTCAGGCAACATTGCCGGCAAGGCAGTGATAGTTATGGAGCCACCTGCACACCTATCAGTGTCAGACCTAGGCAGCTAGGTGCTCAAGGCCCGGAGTACGCAAAATTCATTCCCCTCTGGATCCGCGAGCACGACCCATGACACATCTTCCCCTTGACCAATATCGACCCTTGTCGCTCCCAGGTTGAGAAATCGTTCAACCTCAGCAGCTTGGTCTGTTGGTCTGAAGTCCAAGTGAAGGCGATTCTTTGTCACACGGTCATCGCTGACATGGAGGAAAAGAAGTCCAGGGGTGACATTCTCGTTGGGGCGAATTTCAATCTCGGATTCATCTTCAAACGTAATTGCCCAGCCGAGAGCTTGTGCCCACCACTGGGCCAGTGAGTGCGGATCCCGGGAATCGATAACCACTTGTTCCCATGTCAATGACATGCTCCCAGTATTGCAGCGGTCACACTTGCGTGGTTTGGAACGTCATACTCCTAGGACGCGGGCGAGAGGAGGCGACATTGGACAACACAGCGGGATTTATGGCGGAACGAGAACGCCTCCTTCGCATTGCCACAGGCATTCTCCGGGATCCTGCCGAAGCGGAAGATGTTGTCCAACAGGCGTGGATTCGATTAAGCACTACCGACTCCATTGAAAGCATTCCCGCATGGCTAACAACTGTCACAACCAGGTTATGCCTGGACAGATTGCGCGCTCGGGTCCCTTTGCCGGTCGCGGAGGAAGCCCTTCGAATAGGTGACGGAGAAACTACCCCTGACCCTGCAGATCAGGTTGCCATGGCTGAGACAGTTGGGTTGGCGCTCCAGGTCGTCTTGGATCGGCTCACACCGGCTGAACGAGTCGCCTTTGTTCTCCATGACACGTTTGGCTTTGATTTCGCCACTATCTCTAGTCTGTTGGATACAACTCCCGCGGCCGCCCGAAAACTAGCCTCGCGAGCACGGGGAAAAGTCGTTCAACCGAGGGCCGAGCGGCCGCTGGCGGATTGGGAAATTGTCGATGCCTTCTTGTCCGCGGCGCGACACGGAGATTTCGAGCGACTCATTCAACTCTTGGCGCCTGATGCGGGTATCGCCGCCGACAGTGACGCTGTAGCGGCTGGGACACCGGAACGAATTGACGGCCGCCAACAGGTAGCAGAATTCTTTAACGGCGCAGCCAAGGCGGCACTGCCCGCATTCGTTGAGGGAAAACCGGGGGCAGCATGGTTCCTTCACGGTGAAGCCAAAGTGGCATTCGACTTCACGGTTGAAGATGATCGCATTTCCCTCATTACCTTCCGAGCAAATCCGGAAGTAGTGGCTCGAATTAAGAAGCGACGTGAAGAAAAGACCGAAACCGACCCACCACGAAAGGATGATCAATGAAAACCATGACCTGTCAACAACTGGGTGGTCCCTGTGATCTCGCGCATCACGGAGCAAGTGCTGACGACGTGATTAAAGCGCAGGATCAGCACCTCAAGGATGCGGTCGCTGCAGGTGACACCACTCATAACGCAGCCCGCGAGGACATGAAAGGTCGCTGGCGGCACCCCAAAAAGTCCATGGACTGGTATCGAAATGTCAAAGCAACCTTCGCAGCATTGCCCGAGGACTGAACCACGGAGCTCCCGTTACTCGCTAAACCTCGAATTTCGCTCGACGGTTCACTCTGAATTGCTCTTGTCTAATTTTTTTCAGGCAATTACTTCCGACCAAATTGGATAAAAGTTTTGCGGTGCTGCAATACAGGCCGATCCTCCTACGGGGATAAACACACCGCGTAAGGAGCCATCGTCACGAAACACCTCGTACGCTCCCCAGCCATTAGTCACTTGACGTTGCGCAACCTCAGTAGGAAATCCTTCATACGTTGCCCACCCAAGAAAGTCGGATTGCGGGCTCGTTTCTGGTGCATTTGCCGGAGTGGGAAGGCTCACCCACGAACCAACAGTCCCTGCAACAGCGACATCTGGCATGGAATCAAATGTGAGGCTGAAGATCGCTCTTCCCGATTCTGAGGCTCCACTTGTCGCGATGAGAGTCCCGGAGGTCATGACTAGATTACCGGAACCGCTGGTCGCGACCGCGACAAACAATCCATTGCCAAATGTGACCCCGCGCCAGTCGTTGTTGGCGGCGCTGGTTTGGCTAGTCCACGTGATGCCGTCGGGGGAGGTCATGACCCGATTGCCCGCGCCAGTAAAAGATGCGACTGCGACGAAGAGGCCGTTGCCGTAGGTCACGGAAATCCAATTGTTGGCGTTGGCGTTGGCACGGCTGGTCCATGTGATGCCGTCGGGTGAGGTCATAACTCGGTTAGTGTCAGGGTCGGTGCCGAAGGGCGCGACTGCGACGAAGAGGCCGTTGCCGTAGGTCACCGAAAACCAATCGTTGGTATTGGCGCTGACACGGCTGGTCCATGTGATGCCGTCGGGGGAGGTCATGACCCGATTACCGTCTCCGTTTGTGGCGACGGCGACGAATAAGTCGTTGCCGTAGGTCACCGAGTACCAATTTCGGGCGCTAGCGCTCGTTTGGCTTGTCCAGTTGATTCCGTCAGGGGAGGTCATGACCAGATCACCAGTGCCAGAAACAGCTCCAACGGCGACGAAGAGACCGTTGCCGTACGTCACCGAAGTCCAGTAATAACTGTCGTTGGCGCTGGCACGGCTTGTCCAGGTGATGCCGTCGGGGGAGGTCATGACTCGATGGCCGGTACCGGAGTAGGCCACGGCAACGAATAGACCGTTGCCATAGGCCACATCCCACCATTCATTGTCGATCGCGCTGGCACGGCTGGTCCAGGTAATGCCGTCGGGGGAGGTCATAACCCGATTACCGGTCCCCGTTTGGGCAACGGCAACGAATAGACCGTTGCCATACGCCACCGAATACCATTCATTATTGGTAGCGCTAGTTCTGATCGTCCAGTCGATACCGGGATCCGCTGCAGAGGCGGGATTTGCTCCTGACAATATTGCCCCGACGAGTGCAGCGACTACGGCAAGCTTTCTCACAGCCGCGAGCGTGAATATCGAGTGAAGACGATCACCACGTTGTGTGGCCCGAAATCTGCTGTGAAACTCTGAAGATGCAGGAACGAACGCAACGAGTTGTTGGTTTTTCATAGACACGCATGCTTCCTTCTACTGGACGCTCGGGACGTGATCTGACCACCGATCTCAGGACACATGGTGAGGGCAGTGTCGCGGGCCTGGCAACGGCGCACGAGATGTTGTGGGGTTAGCCCCCCTTGGGCCTTGCCTCCCAGTTGACCAGTTCTAGTGTGGAAAGAACTCGTTGTGAACCCCTTCACCGCATGGTTGCAACAGTGGAACACTGCGCGAGTGCGGGCGACCAGGGTGATTTACGTGGAGAGTGATCCTGCGCTGCGCGGGATCATGACCTCAATGCTCGACAGCGCTCCGGAACTCGAAGTAATGCTGTCCTTTGTGCCGCCCGCGCCTCAGTGACGTCGAACTGATCGCGTGATGGTCATTCGGTATTCACTCACACGCAGAGTGAACTCGTTTGACTCATTCAGCCAGCTGGCAGCACACTGCGGAAGATACATAATCACGCCATCTGAGGAGCCACGATGCAAACTCGAATTATCGCAAGCGCGACTGCAATCACGATCGGGATTGTCGGTGCGACCTTTGCCATCGCTCCTGCGGCGCAGGCAGTTGCGGGCACCATCTCCCCGTACTACTCAAACGGACAGCTTTGGGCAGCTCCTCCCACGGGGGGCCCCTCACTTACCTACAACCAGAAGTTAACGGTGTACGCCAGATCAACCACTGGGCAAACGATCGACTTCTCGGTCTCCGGTGGCTGCTCGGTGGAATACGTTGGACAGACTCCTGTTCCCTCTTCGCAGGCAACGGTAACTGGAACAAGCGGAGTATTGGACTGCAATCTGACCATGACGTCCCCAGCAGGTAACGGGCTCGACGCAGCTACGGTCACTTACACCCTTCTAGCGCGCCAGGGCGGCCAGGGAGTGACGTTCGGCAGTGTGATGTCGAAGACGACCGTGAAGACTGGCAAAACTTATGTGCTGGCTGCTAATCCTTTGAAGACTACGCAGGGCCAGACCGTGACCATTGCGATTAACACGGGAAGCAAGTACTGCTCAGTGAAGAAGAGCAGTAGCAAGGGCTGGTTGCTCAAAGTAAAGGGAACTCCTCCAGGCAAGTGTTCCGTGGTGGCCACCAGTGCTGGAGTGCCTCCCAACTATGCCCCATTTAGCCGCAAGCAGTACTGGTCTGTCGTCAAGTAGGACGACCGACTCGCAATCTGTCTGCACACGGTGAACGAACTTCAGCCCGTGAGTGAAACCCGAATATCGCACCGTCCTCAGGTGTGACTTTCCCTTCACTGGAAATTATTGTCTAACTCGCACCATGTTTTGGTACACCCGAACATCATCGGCAGGAGTCCTAGTACATGTTTAGTCGCCGGTCCGTAGGTTTGCGAGCGCTCATTGCATTGAGCTTGGTCGCCATGTCCTTGCCGCTCATGAGCATCAGTGCACAAGCAGAGGATGTGAACCGAGGCGCCGCTATCAGTGCCCTCGTCGATCGCCTCATGCAGGCCAGCGGCATCGAGCAGACCCCTAATGACGGTGCTGTTTTCACGATCGTTGGCGAAAACAATCCGGCGACCGATCCCACCAATGTGCAGGCTGCGGTGAATCAAGCCTTCCTTGCGGTCGGGGGAACCGTGCAACTTGTCGGCACATTCGACTTCGGCGCCTGCTCACTGTGTGTGATCGTCCCCGGTCCCATGACGATCAGTGGCACCGGAGATCCATCGCTTACCGATCCATCAAGCGCTCCCACCACGATCGTCAAATCCACGGGATCAGCCCCGTTTGCGATCCTCGACACGGGCGGTCCGTGGGGAAACATCACCATGGAGCGGATCTGGTTCAACGGCGCCCAGACCATGGCCGTGATGCTGCTCCAGGTCCGTGGAAGTTTCAACTTTCTGAATAACCGAGTTTCCGGAATCATTCCCGGACAGCAGTTCCGCTTTGCAGTTGCAGGCGCTGCATACGGCCCCGTCCCCGAAGCTAACTCGGCTGCCATCAACGCGGCATTCACCCGACTTGGAACGTCCGACGGACCCAAGCTCACCGGAGGCGTGGTCTTTGACGGGAACATTATCGACCACGACATTCCCATGTCAGTCGGTGACGACAACGGATTCGCCTTCGCTCAGTGTCACCTGTCACGCATCCAGATCACCAACAACATGATCCGAGCAGGTGAGGCTGTTGAAATCGAGGGCTGCCGAGGACCAGGGGCGGTTTATCTGATCGCCAACAATCGAATCACACAAACAGCTACCTCCTCCAACATGGCTCAACTGACCAACACACCCGGCGAGGTGCGACATGGGGGGCACCCAGCGGCAATTAAACCTTTGGACTCCGAGGCCACACTTGTCGTGGTTCGCAACAACACCGTCGACATGAGTGAGGCAGCACCGAGCGCCGTCTGTGTCATGACGGGTAACAGCAACGAGGAAAGCTTGACCCTGATCGAGGGCAACACCTGCATCATGAACCGACAGTTCGCCGCAATACTCGGTGGCTGGGCGGGGACTCCCAACTTCTTCAATCCGTCTTACATGCAGAACACAACGATTCGCGGTAATCGCTTCCTTGGCGTTGCCCATCTCGGTATTGCTTTGTTGAACTTCACCTATCTGCGCAACACCGACATGACACTGATCAACAAGGGCCACGACAACATCGCCTACAACAACGATGTTCGGGCTTTCCGTTCCGTTCGCGCTGCGGTTGATCTAGGTGTTATGACACGCGACAACCTCATCGTGGATGACTTTCGTGGGCGCATCGTCAATCGGGGATTCCACAACACCGTCGATCCACTGCCCTACGCACCGAATGGAAAGAGCCTTTGATGAACAATGTCAACAACGAGTCACCTACTGGCGGTCTCTCCCGTCGCCGGATGCTCCAACTCCTCGGTGCATCCGCGGGGGCGGCTGCACTGTCCACGGCAGGTACCAGCCAGGCCGCGGAGGTGGACTCCCTGCTCCCCTTCACGCCACGAGGTCGCATCACACGGCGACCCAATTTCCTGGTCATCGTCGTTGACGAGATGCGGTATGCCCCGATCTACGAGTCGGCGGAACTTAAAGCGTGGCGGCGCACGAACCTGCGCAATATCAACTCGATCAGTAAGAACGGAATGAGTTTCGAAAACCACCACATCATGGCCGCTGCCTGTGCGCCGAGCCGAGCCTCCATCTTCACTGGTCAATATCCCTCGCTCCACGGTGTGAGCCAGACTTCAGGAGCAGCCAAGAGCGCTATCGAAGAGGACCTGTACTGGCTTGACCCGACGGGCGTCCCCACAATGGGCCACTACTTCCGCGCCGCCGGGTACGAGACGTACTACAAGGGCAAATGGCATGTGAGTGATGCCGACCTCTATGAGCCCGGCTCCTACGACGCCGTGGCTACCTACGACAGCAATGGCACACCACTGCCTGACATGGAAGACATCTACCTCGAGGCCAACCGGCTTGCCCCCTACGGATTCGATGGCTGGGTGGGTCCCGAGCCCCACGGAAAGAATCCGCTGAACTCCGCTTCATCTGCAGGCCCGAACGGCATGGGGCGTGATGAAGTTTATGCACGTCAAGGCGCCGACCAGTTGGCGCGGTTGCGGACGGCAAACAGACCCTGGCTGTTGGTTACTTCCTTTGTGGATCCTCATGACATCACCTTGTGGGGTGATCTCACGCTGGCGTCACCGGCCTACTACCTAGCAAAGCAACTCGAGGGATCAACCGTGCCGGAGCGGCTCTTCGATGATCGGTACCGCGTCTCAAGTACCGAAGACTTGAGTACAAAGCCTTCGGCTCAGTCCAGTTACCGGGAGGTTTATCAACAAGCCTTTCAGCGCAGCCAGAACAATGAAGCGTACCGACGCTTCTACTACCAACTCCAGGCGAACGTCGACAAACATGTCGGCAAAGTCATGGATGCTCTGGAGAGCAGCGACCCAAGGACTCGACGCGACACTGTGGTCATCTTCCTCTCCGATCATGGTGAACTGCTCGGGTCCCACGGTGGGTTGTTCCAGAAGTGGCATCAGGCCTACGACGAAGTACTGCGCGTTCCCTTCGTCATAAAGAACCCTGCACTATTTCCTGAAGCTCGCACGACCGATGCACTGACCTCCCATGCAGATCTGCTCCCCACCATGCTCGGCATGGCAGGTGTCGATCTACGTGCTGTGCAACGCCGCCTGAGGAAGACACACACCCAGGTCCGCGACTTCACTGGCCGAGATCTCACGCCGTTCCTGCTCGGTGAAGTGGAGGCATCTCGCTACAACACACCGCAGTACTTCATGACCGACGACGAGCCGACGAGAGGCAGCGACCAGGTCGCTTTCAACGGGGAGATGTTCTACGCCGTGGCTCAGCCCAACCACGTAGAAACTGTCATCGCAAGGCTGCCCACGGGTGCCGATGGAGCCCTAGAGCAGTGGAAGTACAGCCGGTACTTCGACAACCCGGACTTCTGGAGCTCCCCGGGTAAGCAGGACGTCACCGCGCATATCGATGGCAAGATGACAGATGCAGGAACACATAGCGCCGAGATAACCGTCAAGAAATCACCCGTTGCAGATCAAATTGAGATCTACAACGTCAGCCAGGATCCGACGGAGCTCAACAATCTTGCGGGTAAGCCCGCTCACGCTGCGACCGCTGCGGTTTTGGCCGGCCTGCTTATTGCACAGCGGCGAGAAAAACGCCTTGAGCCAGCCCGTCAGCCAAGGCTTTCACTGCCCTTGGGAGGCATCGGTGTCTGATCGGTTACCGAGAAAAAGGCGCGGCTTGGTTGGCGTCATCGCGTTGGCCATGATCGTGACCAGCGCGGGTACCATGGCGGTGCCTGCCTCCGCAGAGCCGCGCGACACAGGCTTCGAGCAGCCTTATCTAGGTCCACCTCAGTACGCACATCTGTCCGCCCCGAAGGCCACGTTTGATGCGCAGATAAACATGCCGTTGGGACAACGGCGAGCAGATGCTCTGGCGCGGAAATTAGGTTTCCCAAAAAACATGGCACTCACCAAACGACAGCTTCGGCTGATGCTCACAGGTGGCGGGGTAGGAGGCGGAACCCCTGAGACCCGCCGCTCCGGGAAGATCATCGTCGACAGCATTCGCTATCTGACAAACACGATCGGATCCGAATACTCACGCGTGGTCGACGGTGAACTCACCGCAATCCGCCTGGCGAGTTATGGCCTCATCGTCACCCCGGAGGGAGTGCTGGAGAGCCCGGGGCACGACGGCTCTCCTGCGCGAACTTTCAACTACCTTCTCCTACCACAAGCCCTTTGTGACAAGGAGGAGATTAAGAGCACCATCCCACCTGGCATTCAGTGCGGCTATGTGAACCAGTTCATGCTCAAGAACGGTGCCGCTGATTCGTTGCGTGCCCTCTATGCGTCCGCATTCACCTCATTCGTTCCCTTTGGTCCAGCGGCTCAGTCAGCGTCGGAGCCAGATGAACTCGCACCCAACTCTAAGGATGGAACGCCTTCCCTCGTAGGCATCTCCATGCCACCCCCGTTGTGGCTCATCAACTTTGTTTTGACGTACAGCGCCAGCCCCGAACTGGCTGCTAATTTCCCCGCGCACTGGACTCCCATTCCTACTCCAGTCGCAGATGCCCTGATAAGTAGCGAGAATGGCCAGGTTCTCTTCAGCGATTACCAGGAGTACTTTCCAGACCTGCCGCGATTCGAAATTCCCCGTTCAGCCAGTGCCGGAGAAAATGGGCCGACCATCGCACCCATCTTGAAACGGGACATCATGATTGGCGCCGACATGTGGGACACCACTCCTCGACTCATGTCCTTGACCTTGAATTTCGATGGAATCATCGGCATTCCGAATTCAGATGACACCGATTTTGAGATTGCCCGTGCCGCCGTCGTCGCAGCTGGCGGCGCATGGAACACGATCACGCAGTGCAGTTCACCACCCACCACCATCTCGCACACCACTGCGTTATCTCCAGAGCAGTACTACGCCGGTAGCGGTGTTCGTGGGGAGTTCTTGGACGTGGTTCAAGTACAGACTTCATGGCCGGTGCGTCCAAGCACACTTGACGGCACCGATTTCAAGGTTACGTTGAATAATGGATCTATCGCAAAAGCAGTGTCGGCAACGGTTATCCCAAATTTCGAATACAACGAACGCTCAGTGCTCATTCTGAACGGTGAATTCGGTAACCGTCTTCCCAAGAATGATCCCGACGTACGCTATCCAGTGAAGGTCGAGATCGTTAAGGACTCCACTCCGCTGCAACTTGTTGGCCCCAGAGGCAGGCTCGTCAGCGCAGTTGGCATGTCCATTACCAACGACGTGACGCCCTACGACAATCAATCCAGCGATCCGAAAAAATGGACTGGCCCAATAGCCATCGCCGCAAAGATGACTCGCATGTCCACGCTCGGTGAAAGCGGACCCGTTCCGCTCAAACAAGGATTACTGCCTAACGATGGGGTCTCTATGTTCGGCAAGAACAGGGCCAAATTCCGTATGCGGATGTTGACAGCTGGCGGAGCCTTTTCACCCGACGGTATTTTTGGCCTGCACCCGGGTGACTACCGCAAACACTTCCGCCTCGTGGGTATTGAAAACGATGGAACCCGGGTACCACTGACTGAACAAGGAAAGACTTATCGCATTGACGGCTACCCGATTCGCATCGAAGGACTAGCCGATCTTGGATTGAAGCAAGACACCTACGACCAGTGTTATCGGGAAGACAGCGAAAACCACATAGACATCATTCTCTCCGGCAGTGAAAAGGCCGCTGAACGAATTAAGATCCTTGAGATTCCTGCTCAGGGCGACGGCTACTCGCCGCTCTACAACGATGGCGGCCCGGGAAATAACCCAACGCCTGGAGTTCGGTTCACCGCTCCCAGTCCGCGCCACTCCGTAGCAATCCTGAATGGGCTCCGGGATCCCATGCGGGTGACGTTCCGCGCAAAGACTTAACAAATGTCCAAGGCAGCCGGGGCTCTCCTAGAACGATGATAAGTGGACAGTGACAACGCACCATCCATCTGCGTCTATCACGATCTTCGACGTGCGGGTCTGAGCATCGCTTAAGCCCATGCCCATAGTGACGGGTAGTTCCGGTCCTCGACCGTCGTCTCGGGCGACAACCCGAATCCCATTCTTCTCCGGAGCGATCATCAACTGCACCTGGCGAGCCGCACCATGCCGCGACGCGTTGCTTGCAAGGTCAGCGATCAACGTCTCGAAGTTGCGAAGTTGGGGGACGCTGCCGTCCAGTTGCACCTTCATGGTCGGGTCGAGCTTCCAACTGACGGCAAGGAGCCCCATCCATTGGGCTCGCAAGTCTTCAAGCACCTCCTCGACAGTTCGGTGCTCGCTGAATGGGTCCTCACCTATCCGAACCAATTCGTGCTGGCAGGCGTCGAGCAAGGCACTGCACGAGTTCACTGTTGCCCGAGAAACCTCACTTTCTTCGAACCGCAGGGTCATGGCGATGGTCGCCAACCGGCCTTGAATTGGCCCATGGAGCATGGCAGTCGACTGGGCGCACATCTGTTCAAACTGACGAGTCATGTCCCGCTCCAGTTGGCCCAAATCAGCCCGCGTGGTATTCAGCCTCTCCTCGGCCTCCGCCCATACCTGGGCATCAGCCACGATCAGGGCAGCGCCAGTGGTGACGATCAAGGCGGCGACCACAAGGACTATGACATATCCGGGATTGACCAAAGGGAGGATAAAGGGGGTAGCAGTCGCGTCGGGAAACCATTGAGCTGTGGACCATCGGGCTGCAGAATCCGCGACAAAAAGCGCCCCTAGAACCGCGATCAAGTTTGCTACCAACACAGCCACTATCCGTGGTGTTCCCACTCGTTGATGAATTGGCTCGGTCACAAACTGGAGAAGCCATAAGAACGCGAATGTGCAGGGCAGACCGACCGCGATGGCCAAGATGGAAACCGGGCGAATTGCCGGGGCAGAAAGGCCGAGCACGGTGAGACCGACGAGAGCTGATGCCACTGGAGCAACACGAACCTCGCGGGCGATAAGTGCTGACCGGTGCCGTGGAGATTCATCAGGTACTGCTACTCCAGAAATGTTGAGAGCATCCGCTCGACCCCCCAGCCGGTTCATGGAATGACTTGCTTGGCGTACTAGCTCGCGTGATCTCTCGGCGATTTCCGCCACTCGCGCAGCGAATCCAGGTTCTTTCCACTGGATGAGATTGGAAGAGATCATCGCCGATAGTTGGTCCAGTGTCGGCGTTACCGTTCGCCGAACCCACAACGCCATTGTGGTTCGCTCATCCTCGAGTTGGGTCCAGCGCTTCGCATTGAGCTGACGCAGCTGCCGGATATTTGCCTCGACTTCCTCGGACGTTAGCCGTCGAAGCGCATTTACCCCTTGAAGGCCAGCGATGAGGGTGACCCACACCAGGGTTGAGACAATCGCCAGGATGATGGGGAACGGGGAACTGTCAACTCCTGCCGCATCTAAAGCACCCGCAGTTAAAAGCTCCATGATGCGCCGGATGGCCGCGATAGAAGTCCACAGAAGTAACGCGAGAAGCGGAAGACGTTGCCGATCGGTCCGACGTAGCAGCAAAACCCCAAGCAGACCACCGATTGCATAGAGCAGCATTGACATCAAGAAGAAGCTGGCGATATTGACTGGCGTCCCCAGGTCCCAGCGCACAGTGCGTAGGAGCGTCGCCATCAGGCTGATCGCACCGAAGAAAAGGAAGGTGCGCGGTTTCAGCGCAAAGTAGGCGCACTCTTCAAAAAGTCTCCTGAGGGAAGTGCCTTGAGGGACAAATGCGGTGATGCGGGGCATCAGCGGATTCGTACTCTTCCCGAGTTCCACATCATGGCCGACTGAACCCGAGCATTCACCTCCGGGCGATTCTCGATCCCGAGTGCTTGAAATACCCGATGCACCATTGCTTCGGCGGCCCGGAGCGTTGTTCCGCGTTGCTGTGCTATTGCCGCATTCGAATACGCCTGCGCAATGAGCCGGAGCACCTCCCCTTGTTCGTGGCTGAGCACAATCATGCCGCGCTTGTCACTCGACACTTGATCATCGTCGAATCTCCCCATAATTGCTGATTCCACCGCCTCGGAGAGTTTCTGAGGTGAGGAGACTCCGCTCTTAACCAGGTAGATGACATCCTTCGGTAGTTTTCCTATCGAGTCCACTGCAAGTTCCGGGGACGTGTGGGCCGTCAGCACAACAATGCCGATCCACGGCCACTCGTCACCCAGACGTTGGCAGAGGTCTACACCAGATGGACCAGGACCCAGGTCGAGATCACACATGACTACGTGCGGCTCAACTTCCTCAATCGCGGCGATGGCCTCAGCAATTGTGGTGCAAGCCCGAACCTCCCAGCCCTCGCTCTCTAGCGCACCGGCAACCAGATTGCGCGTAAAGGCCTCATCCTCGACGGTGACCACTCGACCACGCGGAATACTGGGCATACCTGAGGGTAGACCCATGTTCCTGCCAAACGAATCGGCATGGGAACTCTTCTCGCCCGGTACACACGAAAACCGCACAAGGGCTACACAAGATGTCCGACTGCAGAGACGATGCGTGTTTGACTTCACGAATGACACAAGTCACGCGTGGCACCTGCGGCCCAGTTTGGCGACGTCGCGGCGCGCGCGCGGTCCTGGTGAGCATCGCCGTGGCGGTACTCACCAGCATGCTCGCTCTTGCCCCGGCCGCGCAGGGTGCACAGGAGCTGCCAGCGCTTCCTCTCTCAACCGATGGAGGCGACATTGTTGATGCGAATGGCGACACCACCATCCTTCAGGGCGTGAACTGGTTCGGACTTGAGACTGCGAACCATGCGCCTCACGGTCTCTGGACTCGAGACTACATAGACATGCTTCGACAGATTAAAAAACTGGGATTCAACACGGTGCGCTTGCCGTTTTCCCTCGAAGCCCTCGAATCTTCATCGACGAGCGGCATCGACTACAGCGGAGGACGGAACGCCGCTCTGAATGGAAAGACCCCGCAGCAGGTGATGGACATCATCATCGACGAAGCGGGGACTCAAGGCCTCATGGTGATCTTGGACAATCACTCCCAGCTAGACGACGGATTTATGTATCCGCTCTGGTATGGCCAGGGTGGCTATACCGAGAAAGATTGGATCGATGCATGGCAGAGGCTCGCACAGCGCTACGAAGACAAGCCGCAGGTCATCGCAGCTGATCTAAAAAATGAGCCGCATGGATCGGCGACGTGGGGAACCGGAGGACCGACGGACTGGCGCCGAGCTGCTCAGCGCGCCGGCAATGCTGTCCTGGCCAAGAACCCCGGTCTCCTTATCCTCATTGAAGGAATTGAGGCACCAGTTGCCGACGGAAAGTTGGACCGCCACTGGTGGGGAGGGAATCTCGAGGGAGTTCGTACGGCTCCAGTGAAGCTCGCCACGTCGAACAAGCTCGTGTACTCACCTCATGAATACGGGCCGGGCGTGTTCGCCCAACCTTGGTTCAGCGACCCGAACATGGCATCCATCCTGCAGAATCGATGGAATACCGGGTTCGGCTACATTCAGAAAAAGGGGATAGCTCCTCTCCTGGTCGGTGAGTTCGGCGCAAAGAATGTGGGCCTTGACACCATCGAGGGTCAATGGATCCAGCAATTCGCCGAGTACCTCCGATCTCGTGGCATCAGCTGGACGTTCTGGTCATGGAATCCCAATTCCGGAGACACCGGTGGTGTGCTCACAGACGATTGGACAACCGTCCACGCCGACAAGATGGGCCTGTTGTCAGACCTCATGAAACGCTAGTCAACCAAGCAGTACTTGCTCGATCTCTCTTACGGATTGAGGCACGGAACATTGCCTACCGCGCCGGCCCTTGCGACAGTGGCGAGCAACCCCACTGCATGGACATCGGTGACGATGCCCATGTGCGTGATGCCCGGGAGACCCTGCATGTCGCACTTCGGATCATCGGTCCAACGCGCTGGGGCCTCGTTCATCCATGCGCTGTCTCCTCCATCGCCGTCTGCCTCGACGGCCGGTGCGTCAGGTTGATCCCCGATGTCGGGCACGGCATCAAAGGCATAGCCGACTGTGGTGGGAATCGTCGTCCCGTACACGAACCTCGCTGGAACGGGCAATGGCACACCGCTGTCATCACCGAGCATGAACCACTCCTGGTGCTGAAGCGCATACCGCTCGGTCGCGCGCGCCATTGCGATTGCACCACCTTCCTGGAGAAGGGCTACGTCATCGACGGCTCGAATCTTTCGACCACCGATCATGTAGAGCACGTTGTCGCCGTACACGGACGACTGCAGACCCAGGGCCATCTGTCCAACCCATGTGGGGTCGACGGGGGAAGCATCAGGAGCATCGGGATCCCACGACCACCCCTGACTGAAGGCCCACTTCATGCAGTCACTGCACCCCGAGTACTGACCAGCAAAACCGAACAGAGCAGCAACATTGTCCGCGACCCACACGGGATCCAGGGTGCGCAAAGCATGGTCGGCCATCAAACAGCCTTGACTGTGGCACGCGATAACAGCCTTGGCACCCCCTGCCGCAGCGACGGACGCTTCGACGACTTCTCGCAGGTCCGTTGCGAAGGAGTTCTTCCCGGGCGGATATCTGTAGTCGTAAGGAAGGCACTTCAGCGAGATGTCGGTCATCCAACCCTGTTCGCTGAGCAGGTTCGCCATCGGAACGTACTGGGGGCACTCGGCCAGAAAGTTCTCACCTACCGAAACCGGGGCCACAAAGACGCCAGTGGCGTTGGACGCCCGGCCTTCACTGCTGATGTCCAGGGCGAGCCACTCGTGGACGCGGTCAATGTCTTCCGTACGGAGTCCACTGCGTTGGGAGTAGTCGAGCGCACTAGTCGCCGGGGGTGGCAGCAGTTCAGGAGAAGTCATTGTTGGGACAAGAAAAGAGAAGGATGCGTTGCCATCAACTTCGACGGCTAGTGCGCTCATTCCTAGCCCGGGCGCGAAGACGATGGGCGGCGTTTGGCTGGTTCCGGAGTCAAGCGACCCACTGCATGCTGCTAGGCCAGCGGCCAAAGCCAGGCCCACAACGCCCACTCCTCCAAGACGACCGATCATCACACCGCAACACTCTGCGCCGCAAGTGTCCGACCATGCCTGTCGTCGCCAACGGTGGGTAGGAGAGTCATTGCGAACTGACGGTCGATGCAGGGCTCAGCCGCGTGAAGGGAAGTATCCGGAGAGGCAGATCACGGATCCGGGGATGTTGGGCAGGGCGAAAGTCTTCTGTCCATCCCCTCCGTACGTATTCCTCAGGATGGAGAAGAGCGCTTGGTTCTGATTAGTGGGCAGTAACGAACCGTCGCAGGCGGCCCAGCCGGAGGGTGGGTAGTCCCCTGACCAGTAGTCGACCTCGCCGGTATACGGACTGTTCGTCACTCGGAAGAAGCCGAGGTCGATGCTCGGTGGCCACGTGTCGGGGTTGACCATGTAGGGCGTGAATTTGATCGGTGCGTCACCTGTCAGGTCGGGAAGTGTGAAGGTTGTGGCGTTGTCTTCAGTGGGAATCAGCCCCAGATACCTGAGCAGGGAATAGAGAGGGATGTTGGTGGAATCAATGGGCAGCGTCTGGCCGTCGAGCACTACGGCGTTCTGCATTCCTGTGCTGTCCCAGTTCGAGGTAAACCAGAACACATCGCCGGCATAGCGGTCGCTCATGACGTGCTCCTCGGGATGGCCTGACGGTTGATGATCGCGCTATATCGGCGGGGGGCGATCTGGCTAAGGAAGAGCTCGATTTCAGTGCCGGCCTTGTTGGTCATGGTCACGGTGCCGCTGCCGATCTCCTTGCCGCGCGCTTGGCGGAAGACCACCTCGAAGGCATTGCGGTCGAAGATCATCCCTCCGTCGTGTGCGCGAATAGCCTTACGGCGCAGCACTTCCAACATGGCGCCAGACGTTGTCCACGTTGTGCGCCGACGAAACATGCCCACGCGATAGAGCGGGTGGTTGCGGGACGCAGTCGATCCCACCAGCGCCTGTGCGCCTGGGGAAGAGATAACGGCAATCGCACCAACGGTGGTCATGCCGATCGTTGCGAGGAATCCGCGTCGATCCAAGTGCGCGCCCAATGCCGACATGATGACAGTAAATCAGTGGCGAACACTGAGAGCCACAACTCTTTTTCTCCTGTGTTCGGGAAACACACGGAACGTAACGGCGGCGGGAATTCCGATCGTCAGCGGCATCACACTGACTGATGGCGGTGACGGTAGGCGAGTTTGGCGGCCGATTAATGATGGGACCGGTAACTTTGCCGGTGCCATCGGGCTCGGTCCCGTCCCCATTCGGTGGAACTTCGGGGAAGCCCTTATGCGCCCCTTTCAACTCATGCAGGTGAGAACAGTGGCTTCATCCATGCCGTGGCATCAGTGACACAACTGGTGGGCAAACTGAAGTGGTCGTCGTTGGGGTACTCCTTGGTAGAAACAGTGCCGCCAAGTGCTTGCATGGCTTTCACGTATTCGGTTTGCCAGACAACAGGGACAACTGTTCCACCATCGAATGTGTCCAGACACACCAAGATTGGACACACGGGTTTCACCTGTGCCGCCGACCCCGCTTCGATTGCGGCTTGCCAGGCGGGCATCACGCCAGGCTGAATCTGCAGAATCGCACCCTTGAGTCGAAATAGACGAGCAATGGTGTCATTCAAGTGATGAACGGGCTGCGTGTTCCATGTTTCGGTGACGATGCTTAGGCCAAGCGGTGAGAAGACATCGGACAGTTGCAGTTGCGGGTTCTCGGCTGCGGTGCCGCATAGCAGCATGACGATATGTGAATCCGGTGGGACATCTGCATTCGTGAGTGCCTTTGCGGGTCCCATCGGATTTGCCGTTGCGATCTTTGCTACTCCAGGTGACATTGGCACGGTGCCAACAAGGGTGAGTTCGCCGTAAAGAGCCGAATCGAGTTCGGCAACTGCAGCAGCAGCGCCACCACCTTGTGACCAGCCCATGCAGCCGAATTGAGTCCCAGCGCCGATGTTCATGGCGCGCGCCGCGTGGACAATGCTCACAGCGTCAATCGCGTTGGTCCGATTGACGATGTAGTGGTGCATTCCTGGTGTGCCCAGGCCTTGGTAGTCGGTGGCGCACACGATCCAGCCTTCGTCGATGAATCCTTGAAGTCCCGGCACTCCGTAATCAATCGATTGGGTTGCCTCTGTCGAGAAGTACACGGTCAACTCACGTACCGGATCTGGTTGAGCGGAGGGGCAAGCCGCATCGCCCAGTCCCGTAGTTCCATGAGCCCAGGTCAGCACCGGCAAGTTGATTCCACCAGCGCTAGGAGCAATGACCAATCCCGTTGACTCGGTGGCCACTCCCGACGAATCCTGCGAGGAGTACCGAATCCGCCAGGCGCGGGCACCTCGAATAGTGGTTTCTACTTCGTGACATTCATGCACGGTTCCCAAGGTCATGTGTAGACGCTACTGGGTCGTGACGAATGATGACCGGAATCGGGAAGACTGGTTGGAGGACTGAAATGACCCGTGGGAGCCGGTCAGTGCCTAGGGATTCGTGGTGGCCAGGGACGGGATCGAACCGTCGACCTTCCGATTTTCAGGGGTAAGGTCATTTCACACAATACACACACAGATAAACGAATAATTCGGCTTTGCCCTGGCTATTAGCACATATTTAGCACATAATCGCCAAATGACTCAGCGATCCAAAAGGGAGCACCCAGCTGGAGCGCTGACACTCGGTAAGAATCCACCGCCGATATTTGCGTCGGCAAGTGTCGCAGTAGCGCGGCTCGGCACTCTCGAAGTACATGGGTACAGACTTCATCACCCGAAAGGGCATCCAGAACCTCAGCGGTCTCGGCAAAGCAGCCGTGGCACGGGTAGTTGACATGCCCGGATTTCCCCAGGGCACTTGGTTGAACTCCAGGGTCGTGCTCTATCCCAAGAAGGAAGTGATTGCCTTTCTCAGCTCGGGGACGCTCGCTGCGCAGCCGACCCGCACTCGTCTACCGAAGTCCCGAACTTCGGGAGCTAGTCGATTCAATATTGAGATAGTTAAGGTCTAGGGGGTAATCAAGAATGGCGCGCAAACTCAAGCCCTCTGTTGCGGCGAAGGTTGACTCTGCAGGTGTTCTCGTCGAGATGGTGCGGCTAACGGACGGCATCCAAGTCTTTCCGCCGAGTGCTACCGATGATGTCCGAGCCAAATTGGCTGGCCGCGCAGGTGGCTACCACCGAATCGTCTGGTACGACGCAACAGGCAAGAGGCACACAACAACGGGGGGCCGAACTTTCCACGATGCTGTGATGAAGGCGGAGTCCATAGATGCCATCATCGAATCAGGGGCAGACAAGGCGGGTGAGAAAGTCTCAACACTTATCTCTGCCTATCTTGCTCCAGGGCTTGTGAAACCGGGAAAGACTAAACCCCGCTCTGAGAAAACTCTTGACGGCTACGACCGACTCCTGCGGCGGTTTGTGCTACCCACAATCGGCCACATGAGGTGTGGTGAGCTCTCCCCCATAGCGCTGAAGGCTGTATTGGAGGCGAAGTTCCCTCGTCGAGGAGCGAAGACTCCCATGCCCCTGTCTGCGGACGACAGCGAGAGAGTCCGAGGAGTACTGACCAGATTGCTCAAATTTGGAGCCGGCAACGGATACATCACGCAGGATGTCAATGTCCTAATTCAGTCAATGGCTATCGCGGTCACAATCGATGTGTCTCAACCGCGCAAATCGACGGAGCAAGGCTTCCACATTGACCACATCGAGAAGGACTCCGTTCCCTCACACGAGAAAGTTGCAGCGCTCGCGCACCAAATGGCGCTGAAACCCAATGCACCTTGGTGGTACGAACTCATGGTTTACGTGGCGGCCTACTCTGGACTCCGAATTGGCGAGCTCGAGGGGTTGGAGCTCCGCGATATCGAGATGCGGTCGCAAGATGAATCAGGGCGACTCAAGGCACGACTTCGCGTTGAAAGGCAAATAAATGTCATCAAGGGGCGCCCCAAGGAAATGCTGCCAAAGGGTGACAAGCGCCGCACAACCGTCTATCCCATAAATACGCCTGCTACTTCCCTCTACGAGCAGGGGTACCCCCTGCAAGAAAAGCTAATGGAACGAGCAGGGGAACTAAAAAACCCGAATGACAAGTTCTTCCCCGCTCCTTCAGGTGGCTACTGGTGGAGGTCCAACTTCTATCGCCGCGTATTCGCCCCCGCTGCTCACAGAGCGGGCTGGTACCCAAAGGGAGCCAAAAAGCCAACCTGGACCTGGCACTCCCTGCGCCATGTCTTCTGCACCTATTACCTATGGGACCTCGGCAAATCTCCCAGGGCTGTTGCTGATGCGGCAGGGCACTCATCCGTATCTGTCACGCTCAACCTCTACGGAGGAGCAGGGGTTCAAGAGCGACTCAACAGTCTTGACTGAAATCGTTTCCCAAATTCATGAGCTGTCCATCAGGTAACGAAAAAATCTTCTTGAACTAGTGTCACGCAGCAGGACATCGGCACTTATCCATGTGTGATTGACAAAACCAAAGACATTGGATGTCCGATAACCACCTCGGAGGATGCGAGCCACTTCCTTCTGCTCAAGGGCGAGGCGCAGAAGGAGCTGGCATCCCTACCCGATTGCTCCGTTCATTCGGTCATCACAGACCCTCCATATGGCCTCTCTAAGTCGACTGATGTCGAACTCCTAGTCGAATCCTGGCTCTATGGAAAGAACTACGTCAGTTCACAAAATGGATACGCAGGAGCCTCCTGGGACAACACAGTTCCCGGGCCTGAGCTTTGGCGAGAAGTCCGGCGGGTCTTAATGCCCGGAGGCTTCGTTCTAGCGTTTGCTGCTGCCAGGACAACTCACCTCACCGCACTGGCACTTCAACTGGCGGGGTTTGAAATTCGCGACCTAATCCATTGGGTCTACCAACCTGGGCGACCTACCTCGGCGGACGCAGGAAAGAAGACCGAGAAATTGAGGGGCCGACGAGCAACGCTTCGCCCGAGTCACGAACCCATCATCGTGGCACGAAAGCCATTGCTTGAAGAGCACACAGTCGTCGAACACCAAGACCGATTTGGCACCGGAATGCTAGACCACACGGCAATCGTCCCCTTGAGCTCGATTGCAACAAACTACATAAGTGTTCACGACATCGGATGCGATGTCAGCGAGTGTCTCTGTCGACTCTCTGAGCACAGTGGGCAAGAGTTCACAACGCACATATTCCCTAGCGACATCGTGGAGCAACGCTCGCTATCTGTTCCAAAACCTAGCGCCACCGAACGACCAACAGGGAGTGATGGAACTCGCCACGAAACAGTCAAGCCGCTTGCACTGATGGAGAAGCTCATCCAAGCAGTGACGGGGCCAGGGCAAGTAGTTCTCGACCCCTTCCTCGGAAGTGGAACGACAGCTGAGGCTGCTATCCGTGCTGGCAGACACGCAGTGGGCTGTGAAATGACACCAAAGTATTGGGAACTCATTGAGCAGCGAGTTGAGCGAACTCAGGTTGAGGGGTTCCCGGTGCGTATCGGTGCGCCTTTTGACCTCCTAATGACCTCCGTGACAACTCCGCCGGAACCTGAACAGTCACTGGAGACCTCACGAACCGAGGCGAACCAAGTAAACCAACAATCCATAATCGAAAGGAATCCAATGATTACACCAAAATGTCCGCGATGCGGTCAGAATGACAATGACGCAAACTCACAATGCTCACTAACAGACAACGCAACCGAGATTTGTTCGGAATGCGGAACGCAAGAAGTACTAGAGAACACATTTGGCACTTTGACTTCGCAAAATGCTTGGTACTCAAACAGCCGGGTGTGGCGATGAGCAATCCAAACACAAGCGTTCGCATCACGCAGTTAACGGCTGCCGAAGCCTTCGTATCCGACCACGCAAATGACATACGATTCGACTTAGCGACTGAAATGTGGTTCACCTACACGAACCAGACAGGATGGCGCGCAGACGAAGCTGGCGTCGCACTTCAGGAACGGCTCAAGCTGACACTTGAACAACTCAAAAAATGGGTCCCAGCTGAAGCAAGCCCAATCGAAGCCAACCGCGAGGCCACCAAGCGAGCAGCAAGTGTGGAGCGACTCGAGACTGCAGGAGCCTTCAACAGCATCCTGACGCTGGCCTCCAAGACGAGAAAAGTACACCTAACCGCAAATGAAATTGATTCGGTTCCCTCACTTCTGGGGTCACCAAACGGGCTCATCGACCTCAGGACGGGACAACTGTGCGGGTTCACACGAGGAGTCGTAGTTACGCGGAGAACCACGGAAAAACACCTGGCAGCGCACCCTTGTCATCGTTGGAAGAGATTCCTCGAAGAAGTCTTCGGCCTTGAAGATGGAGTTCAGGACTACATCCAACAACTCATCGGCTATGTAATCACCGGTGAAACGTCCATGGAACAGATGTGGCTACTCGTTGGTGATGGAAGCAATGGAAAGAGCACCTTCTTGCGAGTGCTTCAGGAACTCCTCGGAAATGAATACGCTCAGCAGACACCCGAGTCTGTACTGCTCGGCAATCCAACCCCAGGGCAAGCAAGCAGCGAATTGGCACGCCTCAAGGGTGTACGACTAGCGGTACTTCATGAGACAGACAAGAATCATAAACTAAACGAACCCCGCGTAAAATCACTTGTCTCCGGTGACAAAGTAGCTGCGCGGCATCTCTACCGCGATTATGAAGAGTTCTATCCACAAGCAAAGTTCTTCCTCGCCACTAACCACCTGCCAAATGTGACTGGGTCCGACCACGGCATCTGGCGCAGACTTGTCGTAATCCCATTCAACGCGAAATTCGAAGTAGGCATAGACGCAACGCTCAGAGATGACCTACGCGCGGAAATGCCTGGCATCTTGGCCTGGGCGGTTGAAGGCGCACGAAAGTGGTACGAAAACGGCAAGCAATTGCAGACACCAAACGCATTCATGTCGCGTACAGATGCCTACAAAGCCGAACAAGACAGCGTAAGCCGATTCCTCGATGAAACAACATCGCAGATGGATGGCGAGAAGGTAACACTCCACGAGGCCTACTGCACATACACAAACTGGTGTGAAGACGAAGGACGAACCCCGTTGAGCAAAAGCGACCTCGGCGAGCGCATCGAGCGCTCGGGCAGAGCGGTGAAGAAAAAGTTCGGGAAGCAACACAAGGTGCATCTATTCGGAATCCGATTCATAAATGCGCCAATGGCAACGGTCCAAGTACAGAACGATGAAAGGCCAGAAAGGAACAAAGCCAAAGCCGCATAACTGCCGAAACCTGACCAACCCGACTCAAATGGTTGCCGGTCCCACGGATTCCAACACAGTCCTCCCATGGAGGTCGCTCACGAGGGAAGCGGCCTCCGGATAGGAAGCGCCGCCCGAGCCCAACCCCACCCCCTCAGCAAGTGAGGAAGTGGGGTTGGGCTCGGGTAAAACGCGCACATAGTGAATAGGAGAAGTAAATGAATCCGTGGGACCGATGAGATGAAGGAGGACAGATTGGAAGTTCAAACCAAGAAAAGAAGGCGAAGCGACACAGGTCGACTTCGCCTTGGAAAAAGAGACCTAACAGGAATGCTGTGGGTTGGAGAACAGGGCACGATGAGAATCGACCAATTGGCAAACCTCTTCGGACTGCTCGACGAAAGGTATGTGAGTCCGGACGCAGCACGCAAGACTGTCGCTCGATGGCTAGATCATGGCTGGGCCAATAGCCAAATAATTCTCCAGGGCAATCCGGCATTTGTGTGGCTAACACCTGCGGGCATGAAAAATGTAGGTCTGGATTTCCCTGCTGCCGAACCAGCACTCGCAACGATTCACCACACTGCTGATGTTGCGGGAATCAGAGTTGGAATATTCAAGGAAGTCCCAGCGGCGTTGTGGCGAAGCGAACGAGCCATACGATCGGTAATGCCAGGCCGCGCGCAGGGACAAACTGTTCCGCACATTCCGGATGCTGAAGTGCGGCTATCTGACGGACGCCTCATCGCTATCGAGAGGGAGCGCACTGCCAAGACGATCGAGCGAACGAAACGCATTCAACTTGGACTCCTGAGTCGTCGCTACGACTACGACCATGCAAGTGACGAACCATCGACACTTATTAGGCCTAGGTATGACACCGTCTGCTACTACGCAACTCCAGAAGTAGTGAGCGTGGTCCAGCAGGCGAGGAGCCAACTACCGACTGAAATGCAGCCCCGCCTACAAGTAATGAGCTGGCAATGAAGTCATCAGGTGGATACGCAAAAGCAGACAGCGAGTGGCCCAAACCAATCATCGTGATACCTCGAGGCATGAGGGAGTGGTTCTGGCACGGAGCAACCGCAGCACTGACTCTCTCTGTGCTAGCCATGCGCGGAGGCTGGTATCTCATACTCTGCACCGCCCTAGTCGCGTGGACACTTCAGCTAGACCCCCGCCGTATGTACATTATTGGAATCATCTGGTGCGCAATAGCGCTCGCAGCATCCACTCTGGCGGGCCAAAGCATCACCGAAATATTGACTGCGCTTTACATCACCTCAGCTCAGAATGACTCTCCGGACTCCTGGTCAAAAGTGGCACATGTAGCTCTTGTTGCCACCGGAGCTGCTTGGACCGTGGCCACACTCCTAGCGTTCGATCGTCGGCGAGTGAATCGAGCACTGGTCGATTCCCGAGTATGGGACCGGCAGACGCTACGCCGAAAGCAACTGCTTCGCAGTTGGGCGCGCAACCGAACCGTCCCCGAGGTCAAGCCATGAAAGCGATTCTTGGAACCATTCTCGACGGAGACCTCAAAGACATGGCCATCCGCGGAGCACGAGGACCCCTTGGCCCGGCCTATGACTTCGGCCTCACATGGGAACAACTCTCCCGACATCTAGTAATCATCGGGGGAACTGGCACAGGCAAGACAGTCACTCAACTCAGACTTGCCAGCAGCATCATGGGGATGGCGAACTGCGGCGAACTACCAATTCGCATCTTGTTCCTAGACGCAAAAGGCCTGCCAGAAGGCCACAACTCCGACAAACGAGCATTCCTGACGCTCGCGGAAAATCATGACTACCACCGCGTCTACTCCTGGCCAGACATTCCATTGAAAGGATTCGAAGGCACAGTGGGTCAGGTTCGCGAACGCCTCAGTGGTCTCTTCGATAGCGCAGAAAGTGCCTACCACCACGCTGAATCCGTCGCCATGCTCGACCTCGCTCTTCGAGTCTCCAACCCACCGCGCTCACTCGATGAACTAATCAAGCGCGTCCGCCCAGGCGTAACAGCGAACCTCTACGAGACACAAGGAACGATTGAAGGACTCGAAAGAAAAGCAGAAGCAGCAGGCTTCACGAACGCCCAATGGAACGCGCTATATCTCCGGCTCAGAGCGCTTCAAGCCACGGTCGGCACCACCTTGGATAGCAGACCACTCGCGTGGGAAATCCAAGATGTTGATGCGGCCTGGTTGAGCATCCCCGGCACGAGCTCACCTCAAACAGCAGCAGATGTCAGTTCTTGGTTACTCGCACTTATCGCGGAACTAGCCGTGTATGGAGACGGACGAAGGACTGTGGTGTTCCTCGATGAGTTCTCAGCAATAGGCCAAGACTTGCGTGCAAGCCGAGCAGCCGCAAGCCTCATCGAACGAACGCGAGCAGCGAATGTCGCACTAGTCATTGGCTCGCAAACAGTCGCCAGCCTTGGAGAAAGCGCCGAGAGGCTGCTCCAGACAGCCGGCACCATTCTGTGCCACCGAACTCCTCTCCCAGACGACCTCGTGGCCCTGGCGGGAACAGTCAGTGCATGGGAAGACACTCAAGAGGTGGACTCCTTGGGCATTCGAAGAGCAAACTCAGGACGACTCCAACAGCAGTTCAGAGTCAACCCCGACTTGGTGCGACAACTACCAGTTGGTGAGTGTGTAGCCATTCACTCGGGACGCTGGGCACACATCGCGGTTGCCGAGCCAAATCGCAATTAGTTCCGTGTGCCTAATTGCCTCCCAGGCGAACGGGAAGACGGCGGTAGGATGCGGTGGTGAAGGCGTTGGTACAGGTCGGGGGTAGCTGTGGTTATGGTCGAACCGATCGAGTGTGAGCCAGAGCGCCTCGTCAAGTCTGAAGATCGGGTGCGGGATTTAGCAGAAGTTTTCACACCCTCTCGGACGGTGCAAGACATGCTCAACCTCATTCCAGCTGAGATGTGGCAGATCCACCCATCGCCAACCTTCTTCGAGCCGGCCTGCGGCGACGGCAACTTCTTGGAGCCCATCCTGGACCGCAAGCTCCAGGTAGTTGCTGCCCACCACGCTGCTGGCACGCTTCCAGCCGGAACGACAGCCGAGGCGGCGCAGTTTCATGCACTGGAAGCTTTAGCGTCCATTTACGCCGTGGACATCTCGGTCGACAACATTGTCGGGGGTACGCCAGGGCATGAGATCGGCGCTCGCACCCGCCTCTTGACGATGTTTCTTGAGTGGAACCACCGGATGCTTGGTAAGAAACTGAACGCCCGAAGCAACCTCCTGCGTGCCGCTCATTGGATCATTGAACGTAATGTGATTGTCGGAAACATGCTTTCGACTAGCGCAGCCGCCATGCCAACTGATCGAGATGAAATGTCACTACTCGACTACGAGTGGCATCCGGCGACATTGTGCGTCACTGTCAAAGAGACGAGTATGGGTTCGGTACTAGCTGGCTGCCAGGCAGAAACCACCGGAGTCATGTCCTTGTTTGGAACGCCTGAGCCGACACTTCTATGGAGCGGTGCAGCAGTCGAGATACACCGAGCGCCACGACTCGTGGCCGCGCCAGTGGTCGGCACGGTGCGAAACGGCAAGGAACGGGGGAAGCAGCGCTGATGCTTCTGCAATCAAAAAGCCAACCAGACATTCTCGAGGTCATGGCCGACCTTTCGAACGATGAGGTATTCACTCCGCCGAAAGTTGCCAACGCTGTACTCGACCTGCTACCCGAACGCGTATGGCACGACCCGACGCTTCGTTGGCTTGACCCGGGATGCAAGACCGGTGTGTTCCTACGAGAGGTCACCAAAAGGCTTATTACTGGTTTGGAAGAGGCCATACCCGACGAACAGAAACGGTTGGATCACATTCTGCGGAACATGGTGTTCGGCGCCGCGGTGACTGAACTGACCGCGCTGATGTCGCGACGAACTGTTTACTGCTCAAAGGACGCAGCCGGTCCGAACTCAACCGTGACCATGCCCCGAGCCTCAGGAAACATATGGTTCGAGCGCGTAGAACACTTGTTTGTCAACGGTCGCTGCTCGGAGTGCGGGGCGCAGGAAGAACAGATCGAGCGCGAGAACCGAGAGAACTACGCCTACGCCTTCATTCATGAGGATGGCCTCGACAAGCTCGAAAAGGAGATAGGAATGAAATTCGATGTCATCGTCGGCAATCCTCCGTATCAGATGACGGGTGGTGGAGGGGGGACAAACGACACCCCGATTTACAACGACTTCTTCGATACCGCCAAGGCGCTGAACCCGCAGTTCATCACAATGATCATGCCGGCGAGATGGTTGGCGGGTGGTCGAGGCTTGGACTCCTTCCGTGCCACCATGCTGAATGACAAACGAATTCGGCACCTAGTGGACTATCCGAACGCAGGTGACTTGTTCCCGGGCGTCGAGATCAAAGGTGGCGTTTGCTATCTCCAGTGGGAACGAGACAACCCCGGCGATTGTGCCGTTACCCGAGTGCTGGGAGATGTTCGGATCGGACCTACGACACGCGATCTTGCAGAGTTCGACATCTTCGTTCGGGACAGTCGTGCGCTCAGCATCCTTCACAAGGTGCTGGCGAAACGGCAGCCGAGCGTTGAGTCCATGGTGTCTGGAGACACACCCTTTGGTTTGGCGACCAACTTCTCCAAGTCGGTCAAGAAGGCGACGGCCAGCACTATCACCATTCATGCTGTCCAGTCCGCAAAGCGGGTTGAGGCGTTCGTCAAGCGAGATGAAGTTCCGCGCGGCCTGGGAATGATCGACGTATGGAAGGTGTTAGTTCCCGAGGCATACGGCGCAGGGGAAACTCTCCCGCACCAGATCCTCGGCCAGCCAATCGTGGCCGCGCCACCGTCCTGTTGTACGCAGTCCTACCTCGTTGTGTCGCCTTTTGAATCCGAGGCTGAAGCTGCGAGCTTCGTGTCATACCTACGAACACGCTTCTTTCGCTTTCTAGTGTCGCAGCGAAAGATCAGTCAACATGCTTTTAAGTCGACTTACACCTGGGTTCCTCAGCAGAGCTGGGATCGTACTTGGACCGATGCTGAGCTCTACGAGATGTACGACATCACCAAAGACGAACAGGCGTTCATCGACACGGTCGTGAAGGAGATGCCCGCGTGACTGTCTCTCTTGCGGGGGGAGTGAGGCACCCGAAGATCTATGCCTACCAGATCGACGCATACAAGGACACGCCCTGGGAGGGTGGCCGCCTCGGCACAGGCTTGGTGAAGGTGGGTTACACCGACCGTGATGTGACCAAGCGAATCCAAGAACAACTTCACGCTGTAAAGATGCCCACCACGACACCCTACGATCTCCTGTTGGCCGAGGCCGCCATCACGGACGAGGGTCTGGCATTTATGGATCATGATGTCCACCAGGCACTTGCCCGCTCAGGGGTTCACCGTGTCAATGGAGAGTGGTTCGAGGCCACGGAAGATGAGGTTAGGGCGGCCATCAAGGCTGTTAAGAGCGGCGACAAGTTGGGTTCCCTGCGTGATCAAGTGTCGTTCCCCATGCGCCCCGAGCAGGAGGCAGCGGTCGAGCAGACCGCCGAGTACTTCACTTCGCTAGCTGACCCGAACAACCCTCCGCACTTCCTATGGAACGCGAAGATGCGGTTCGGTAAGACCTTCACCTCGTATCAACTGGCCAAGCGCATGGGCTGGACCCGCGTGCTCGTCCTGACCTATAAGCCAGCCGTCGAGATCGCCTGGCGCGAGGACCTCGAGAGTCACTCGGACTTCGATGGCTGGCGATTTAAAGGTAAGGACGACATACCGCCGGATCTCGACGACCCGACACCCTTGGTCTGGTTCGCTTCTTTTCAAGACGTACTCGGTACAGATGAGGACGGCAACCCAAAGGCCAAAAACCTCGGCCTCTACGAAACCGAGTGGGATGCTGTCTTCATTGACGAGTACCACTTTGGCGCTTGGCGGGACGCAGCACGCAGCCTGTACCTAGGTGACAAGGAAGAAGGGATTGTTGGCGATGTCTCTGAGAAAGCAGTCCTTGAAACCCCTGATCTCGACGATGACTTTACCGAGAACCTCGAGGACCAAATCGACCTCAAGGTTGGCCATTTCCTTTACCTATCCGGCACGCCCTTCCGCGCCTTAACGCAGGGTGAGTTCCTAGAGGACCAGGTCTACAACTGGACATACAGTGATGAGCAGCGGCATAAGACCGCATGGGCTGGACCCGAAGAGAACCCCTACTCCGCTCTGCCGAAGATGCACCTACTCGCCTACGAGATGCCTGAGGCATTGCGCGAGGTAGCCCTCAACAACCTTTCCGAATTCTCGCTGACTGAATTCTTCCGTACGAAGAAGAACGACGAGGGAGTGCCCAAGTTCATCCATGAGGCCGAGGTCCAGAAGTGGTTGGACCTGCTGCGCGGGCAGGACATCAATGGCCTATGGGCCAAAGTATCGAATCGGAACCGGCCACCGTTGCCGTACGAAGACACCAACTTATTGCGGGCTCTCCAACACACAGTTTGGTACTTGCCAAGCGTCGATGCGTGCACGGCGATGCACGACCTGTTGACGGCCCCGCACAACACTTTTTACCGGGACTACAAGGTCGTCGTTGCAGCAGGGACTAAGGCTGGCATGGGAGAGAAGGCACTTCCCCCGGTCAAGGCTGCCATCGGCACAGTCCCGCAGGACAGCAAAAGCATCACCTTGTCGTGCGGCAAGTTGATGACCGGCGTCACCGTACCCGCATGGACAGGCATCCTCATGCTTCGTGAACTCAAAAGTCCCGAGAGCTACTTCCAGGCGGCGTTCCGGGTCCAGTCGCCTTGGGTTAGCAAGCTTGTGAACACCCAGGAAGGCGGCGAGGACCAGGTCATTCATAAGGAGCACTGCTACGTCCTCGATTTCTCACCTAATCGCGCGCTCCGTCAGATTGTTGACTATGCGACGCGCCTGCGTGCGGATGCAGCATCGGAGCGCAATGATGAGGCAGCAATCGCGGAATTCATGGAGTTCCTACCCGTCCTGAGTTTTGACGGCTACGCCATGTCGCAGTTGAACGCCGCTGATGTTATCGACTTTCTGACCAAGGGCATCAGCTCGAGCATGCTGGCTCGCCGCTGGAACAGTCCCGAGTTGCTGACTCTAGACCTCAAGGCGATGGAAGCACTTCTAGCGAACCCTGATCTACTGGCCTCGCTAGAGCAGATCGAGATGTTCCGAAATATCACGGACGACTTGACGGCGATGATTTCGACAAACAAGGAACTACGACAGAAGACGCTGGCCAAGGAGCCACTAACCAAAGAGGAGAAGCACAAGAAGGACGATGCAGGCAAGAAGCGCGAGAAGTTGCGCAAGCGTCTGCAGCGTTTTGTCACGCGCATTCCACTGTTTATGTACCTTACCGATGACCGAGAGAGGACAGTCCGCGACATCATCACCGAGGTTGAGCCGAACCTCTTCGAAAAAGTCACGGGACTCACCATCGATGATTTCTCACAACTGCTTGCGGCGAACGTATTTGATGATCGCCGGATGGATGACGCGGTATGGAAGTTCCGTGATTTTGAGACACCCAGCCTCAGCTACGACCACAGCGATTCACCGTTCAAAACCGTTGGCGGGTGGGTGCTTCGCCGGGATGAGCGTCTGGCTCAACTCATCGACCAGGGAGTGGTCGAACCAGGAACCGAGCTGACTGGACCTGGAGACGCTGTGGGCATTGTCACCGACGACTACGGAATCTCTGTTGGTGGCATTCGCTGCGAGAATCCGTCTGTTGCGGCAGAGATGGCGGGCGCATTGCCGGGCGTCGATGGTTGGGGCTTTTGGAATGTTGAGGGCGTCACTCTTGGAGAGATCTAGGGTCGTCTAGGTGGATTCATACGCCAGACTGCCCAAATTCAGGGAGGCACAGTTTGAGATTGGTCAGCACAGATTCAGCACATCGAGGCGGTTGGAAACTCAAAAAGCACAGGATTAGCACAGCCAAGTAGCTACAACTATGCCCATCTCGCTACGCCAAAAGTGGCTATTTTGAGAGGGACTTCGACAGATTGTGTGGTGGCCAGGGACGGGATCGAA
>DIUQ01000048.1 GCA_002422375.1 bacterium UBA6154 | reverse complement strand
CAGCGTTGTTTGAACAATCAGGGCATTTGGATTGGTACTCCGACGGCATGTATCCGCCCATGCATCTTGACGCGGAATTTCACGAGGACGGGCAAGTCAAGCGCCAAGGTGCGGATTACTACCTCAAGCCCATGAATTGCCCCATGCATAACTTGATCTTCTCTTCCCGTGGCCGGTCGTATCGGGAGTTGCCTTTGCGGCTCTTTGAGTTTGGAACCGTGTATCGCTACGAGAAAAGTGGTGTGGTGCATGGAATGACTCGTGCGCGGGGATTCACGCAGGACGACGCCCACATCTATTGCACTCTCGAACAGCTACCTCACGAGTTGAATTCACTCCTCGACTTTGTGTTAGGTCTTTTGCGTGATTACGGGTTAACTGATTTCTATCTAGAGTTGTCCACCAAAAACCCTGAGAAGTTCGTGGGAACAGATTCTGAATGGGAAGAAGCCACCGATATTTTGCGTCAAGCGGCGGAGAGTCAAGGGCTTGACCTGGTGCTGGACGAGGGGGGCGCTGCTTTCTATGGCCCCAAGATTTCCGTGCAAGCCAAGGATGCGATTGGTCGCACATGGCAAATGTCGACCATTCAGGTTGACTTCCAACTGCCGCAGCGATTTGATCTGGAGTATCAGTCTGCTGACGGCACGCGGCAACGTCCAATCATGGTTCACCGTGCACTCTTCGGTTCTATTGAACGGTTCTTCGCCGTCCTTCTCGAGCACTACGCAGGGGCATTTCCCCCGTGGTTAGCTCCCGTGCAAGTGGTGTGCATTCCAATCACTGATTCCCACAACGCGTATTTGGAGACTGTTGCCGCTCAACTCAAGGAGCGTGGCGTTCGCGTGGAAGTGGATACTTCAGACGACCGCATGCAGAAGAAAATACGCACGGCGCAAAAGGACAAGGTTCCCTTCATGTTGATTGCCGGGGACGAGGACCTTGCTGCCAACGCCGTGTCATTCCGATATCGCGATGGAACCCAAAAGAATGGTGTTCCCATTGAGTCTGCAGTCAGTGAGATTGTGCAATCAATCGCGGACCGAATCCAGGTCTAGTTATGTCAGATGCATGGGATCGGTTGTATACGCCGCATCGAATGCAGTATCTCCGTGGTGAAACGGGTAAGCCAGACGAATGTCCATTCTGTGTCGCCCCCAGCGTTGAATCGCCAGACGTTGATCTCGTGTGCGCGCGCGGCGAGAGTGCGTACGTTGTCCTGAACCTCTTTCCCTACAACTCGGGGCATCTTTTAGTGTGCCCCTACCGACATGTAGCGGACTACACCGAATTGACTACAGTGGAAATTGATGGAATTGCGCTGCTGACACAGCAGGCCATGCGCACTCTGCGACAAGTGTCCAATGCTCAGGGGTTCAACATTGGCATGAACCAGGGATCTATTTCCGGTGCGGGAATCGCAGAACATCTCCACCAGCACGTAGTGCCTCGGTGGGGTGGCGACACAAATTTCATGCCCATCATTGGCGGAACCAAAGTGTTGCCGCAGCTTTTGTCAGATACGCGGGAGCTGCTGGCTCAATCGTGGGTCAGTGATTAGTCCTGGTCAGGGTTGTAGCGCAACCTAATGCCAGTGCTTGAAATGGTGGTTCCCGGTGGCGTGACCGGGTCCGTGGTAAGCAGATAGATCTCTAGGTCCTGTGAATGGTTCAACTGATGTCCACGGACAGATCGAATGTCGGTAACCGTGCCCACTGTGGAATCCAGAAAGTAGTTTCCGTTTGACATTGAGCCCCGCCAGATTCGCACCATGTTATTCGTGAGGACAGTCGCCAGAACGTCATGTTCCTCAATAATCGGAGCGGGACTCCATGGCTGTTCACGGGGCTTTCCGAGCTCATTGGCTAAATCGACCAACTCCGTCAATCCAACATTTCCTGACATGGGCATTACTGGTACAAGCTCACCTCTGCGGGCGGCATCAATAATCTCCGCGTAAAGGATGTGCGCACTAACTCGCTCACCCGCCAATATGTCAGCAACGAAAGAATCGTTGAGTGAAACAACAGCCAAGGCCGCACTGAGTTCCTCCCAGCGGTTCTCTATTAATTCATAATGCTCCGCATCAAGATCATGCTCAACCAATGAACCGTCGGTGTTGCTCCATTGGATTGACTCCGTTAACAGATTGAGGGTGCCTTGAACCTCTTCTTGGTCGTTGAGCACTGGAAGTGCCGTTGCAATGACATGCTTGTCAGATCCAAAGAGACGCTGGCAGACTGCGAGGGATTCATCAAAATCTCCCCGGTCGCGATCAATGCCCGTCACAGCAATGATCGTGGGATGGTGACCCATGGCAATGGATGCGAAATTGATGGTGTCTCCATCAATGCCCTGTGAACTATCAATCACCAGCACCGTGCAATGGGCGCCCCACCCCAGAAAGGCACCCAGATCCGGGTCGTTGTAGCGCTGTGGTTCTGCCGGGTATACGAGATGTGTCGTAACAGTTGAAGAAGCTGAATGAGCCAGTGTGATCTGAGTTGGACTGATTTCAGTCATGGCGTGAGCAGTCTTGACCGCTAGCGAGTCATGGGGAGACAGGATCGCGACGGATGCCTGTTGCTGCATGCTCGGACGGTAGCATCATCCCCACGCCCCTACCCCGTGGCAAGTGAGGAATCGATGCTCAATAATCCCGCAGCGCGCAAGGCAGCGGCCGTTGTCATTGAGCCACCTGCTCGTCTATTGATTCGTCTCCACGTTTCGCCAGATGCGGTGACTGTCTTGGGCACCACGGGAGCCGTGGCCTGCGCCATGTTCTTAATCGGTCGCGGCGAGTTTGTGTGGGGTGTTATTGGCATTACGTTTTTTGCACTGGCCGACTTACTCGACGGCACCATGGCGCGCATGCAGGGCACCCAAGGTCCCTGGGGTAACTTCCTGGATGCCTCGCTGGACCGAGTAGCTGACGGAGCAATATTTGGATCTGTTGCGTACTGGGCGGCAACCCAAGGAAATATGTGGTTACTGAGTGGCGCGCTGATCGCATTAGTGGCAGGCCAAGTCACCAGTTACTCCAAAGCGCGCGCTGAAGCTGTAGGCGCCACGGCGAATGTTGGAATTGTTGAGCGAGCTGAGCGGCTTATTCTTATTGGAGCCGCGCTCTTACTAACAGGCATCCTTGGTGCTGATTACACCTGGATATTGCTCACGGCGGTCTGGATTCTGGCGGTATTAGGAGTGGTGACCGTGATTCAGCGTTTCATTCATGTTCGTTCCCAACTCAAGAAAAAACGTGCCTAGAACACCTGCCCGATTGAGTGGTTTCACCGATTCGGTGACCTCGTGGGCCTTCTCTGCTGGTTGGTCGTTGAGCAAACGTCTACCAGAGCGTGCAGCACAATCCGCGTTTAGAGCTGGTGCAGACTATTTGTGGTGGCAAAACAGTGCTGGTGTTCCCCGATTAAAGTCGAATTTGTCCAGGGTGCGTCCGTGGCTATCGGACAAGGAACTTGAATTGCTCGCGCGAGATGGAATGCGCAGTTACATGCGCTATTGGTGTGAAGCATTTCGGTTACCCACTTATAGTCCAGCGCGCGTGAATGAATCATTTGAATTGATCGGTAAGGAACACCTAGATGCCACCATGAATGCCGGTCACGGAGCGGTCATGATCCCCGGCCACATGGCCAACTGGGATTTGGCAGGCGCATGGGCCACCCAGCGGTATGGAGCTCTGACCACCGTCGCCGAACAACTCAAGCCCAAAGATCTGTTTGATCAATTCCTCGCGTATCGGGAGTCATTGGGCATGGAGGTATTGCCGTTGGGGGATCCCACGGTGATGCGAACACTGATCCGGCGCTTACGGGAAGGTCGTTTGGTCGCCTTGTTGGGGGATCGGGACCTGACGGACTCCGGGGTCCTTGTGGACTTTTTTGACGGAAAAGCTTCATTCCCCGCCGGGCCGGCGTTGCTGTCCCTTATGACAGGAGCGCCACTGCACCCGGTCACCATGCACAACGAAGGCACCAGAACTGTTGGCATTGTGCATCCCAAAGTGGATGTCCCTGAGGGGGTTCCGCGGGACGAGCAGATTCGCATTATGACCCAGCACACGGCTCGAGCGTTTGAGGTTGGAATCGCGGAACATCCGGAAGACTGGCACATGCTTCAGCGGGTCTGGGTTGAGTAAGTGGACGTGAACACATGAGCATCGTGGAAACCGAAGTGACGTCGCGTGTGCAGCGCATAGGAATTGTGTGTCCCTACTCGTGGGACGTGCCCGGAGGAGTGCGAAGTCATGTTGCAGATCTGGCAACTACCTTGCGGGAGCGAGGGTACTTTGTCAGCGTTTTGGCGCCGGTGGACAATCCCGAACTGCTTCCAGAGTTTGTTGCCGACGGGGGAGCCCCGACCGCTGTGCCGTACAACGGTTCCGTTGCGCGGTTGAGTTTTGGAATCAGGGCGACACGTCGGGTTCGGCAATGGATCCGCCACGGGGATTTTGATGTCGTGCATATCCATGAACCATTAGCACCGAGCTTGTCATTACTGGCGTGCTGGGCTGCTCAGGGTCCACTGGTTGCCACCTGGCATTCGTCGCAGGATCGATCACGGATTCTCAATGCCGGTTATTACATAGCGCAAACAGCCATGGAAAAAATTCGGGGGAGTATTGCGGTGAGTGAGGCTGCGCGCACAACTCTTGTCGAGCATGTTGGTGGCGATGCCGTTTTAATTCCCAATGGCGTTCGAGTGTCGGACTTCCGTGACCAAGAAGGTGTATCGGTGTCTGGTTCGCCGACCATCCTCTTTCTTGGGCGGATCGATGAACCGCGAAAAGGTTTGAGTGTGTTGATTGCGGCGGCCCCGCACATCCTTGCGCAACTGCCAGAAGTCACTTTTTCGATTGCCGGCCCAGGTGATCCTGAACCATTTCTTGCGGAGATCCCCGAGGACCTGCGGGACCGATTTGTCTTTCACGGGGGCGTCTCCGACGACCATAAACGTCGACTGCTGCACCAGGCTGACCTCTATGTCGCTCCACATACCGGTGGCGAGTCCTTTGGCATTGTGTTGGTGGAGGCCATGGCGGCAGGCACACCGGTCGTTGCATCAGACATTGCGGCGTTCTCCACTGTGCTCCAAGGTGGAGACTCCGGAGTCCTCTTCAACAATGGGGATAGCGAGGATTTAGCTCGAGCCTGCATCAGCATTCTGGGTTCCAGTGAGCAACGCCTGTCATTGGTGGAGAAAGCGAACCGGCGGGTCATGGACTTCGATTGGAACGTGGTTGTGAATCAGGTCATTGCGGTGTATGAATCGGTGCATACATCCCAGGAAAAAGTTACCGAAGATCTGCGAGGACAGATTGTGGGACGATTCGCCAAGAGAGGTGATCGGACGTGACGTGGTGGCTGATTGTGGCGACTGTGGTGATCATTGCGCTGATTCTCGTGTTGTATTTGGGCATGACAGCAGGAAGGCTAGATCGTCTGCATAAGCGAATCGACCTTGCTGAATCAGCGCTGGACGCTCACCTGCTCCGTCGCTCTGGAATAGCCGTTGAACTGGCTGCAAGTGGCTTAGTTGATCCAGCGACGTCCATCCTGCTGTCGGAAGCGGCGCACGCCGCACGTGTTTCCGTGGATCATTCGACCCCCGAACGAGACATTGCTGAATCGGAGTTGACCGAAGCGCTCAACGCGGCACTCGATCCAGACGACTATGCCTTTGTGTTGACTGAGCCTGGTGGTCCGGAAATCTTGGCGGAACTGTCCGCGGCAGTAACTCGGGTAGAACTCTCCCGCCGTTTCCTGAATGATGCCGTCCGGGCTTGTAGTCAATTGCGCAAGCAACGGGCCGTCCGGTGGTTTCACCTAGCTGGGAGAACACCATGGCCTCAGTTTCGAGATATGAATGACCACGTGGCAATTCCTTCGGCCTAGGTCGGCGCACTAGTCACACGGCAGCCTCGTCAGGCAATTATTGCTCTAGGAACTACGATAAAGCCCCAAGAGCAGCGCGCCTGCATCCACCGAAAAGCTCACCTTGAAGGATGTCCATCATGTCCAGCGAAGTCACAACAGGTACCAGCCGCGTCAAAAAGGGAATGGCTGAGATGCTGAAGGGCGGTGTGATCATGGATGTGGTGACACCTGACCAGGCAAAGATCGCTGAGGATGCTGGCGCAGTCGCTGTCATGGCCTTAGAGCGGGTGCCAGCGGATATTCGCGCCGAGGGTGGCGTGTCCCGCATGTCCGATCCGGACATGATCGACGGCATTATTGCGGCGGTCAGCATCCCCGTGATGGCTAAGGCTCGAATTGGGCATTTTGCTGAAGCACAGGTACTGCAGTCATTAGGCGTTGATTACATTGATGAGTCGGAAGTTCTTACGCCGGCGGACTACACCAATCACATTGATAAGTGGAAGTTCACTGTGCCGTTCGTCTGTGGCGCAACGAACCTCGGTGAGGCTCTGCGTCGACTGACTGAGGGTGCAGCCATGATTCGCTCGAAGGGCGAGGCGGGAACGGGCGATGTCTCCAATGCGGTTACCCACATGCGCCGTATTCGCGACGAAGTCACCCGCTTGGCATCCCTGCCAGAGGACGAGCTCTACGTGGCAGCCAAAGAACTTCAGGCTCCCTACGACCTGGTGGCTGAAGTTGCACGCACCGGGAGCCTCCCCACCGTGCTGTTTACCGCTGGCGGTATTGCCACCCCGGCTGACGCTGCCATGATGATGCAACTGGGTGCGGACGGTGTGTTTGTCGGTTCTGGAATTTTCAAGTCCGGTAACCCCGCTCAACGGGCGAATGCGATTGTTCAGGCAACAACTCATTTCGACAACCCTGATGTCGTGGCCAAGGTCAGTCGTGGTCTGGGTGAGGCAATGGTGGGTATTAACGTTGCTGACATTCCAGTTCATCACCGCCTTGAAGAACGTGGCTGGTAGTTCGACGCACACTGTGGGTGATAAAACAGTTGGCGTCCTGGCGTTACAGGGTGGTGTGCGGGAGCACATCCAGTCACTGGAGCGTTGCGGCGTCCATGCGGTCCCGGTCAAGTCGACTGAGCAACTTTCGTTGATTGATGGTCTCGTTATTCCAGGTGGTGAATCAACAACAATTATTAAGCTGGCGACCCGCTACAACCTGGTCGAACCGATTCGAGCCATGGCTCGTAATGCAGTTCCGCTGATGGGTAGTTGCGCGGGCATGATTTTGCTCGCAGATCACATTAAAGGTGGAATCGAGGGCCAGGAAACTGTGGGGGGCATCGACATGGTGGTGCAACGAAATGCCTTCGGACGGCAAACGGAGTCATTTGAAGCCCCTGTCGCATTGGAAGGTGACCCCGAACCATTTCCCGGTGTATTTATCCGTGCCCCTCTCGTCATATCGCAGGGCCCAGCAGTCCAGGTGATCTCCACTATTGAGCAGGGACCCCACGCAGGTAGGATCGTGGGGATTCAACAGGGAAATCTGATGGCAACAGCGTTTCATCCTGAGCTCACTCCGGACAGTCGAGTGCACCAGATGTTCGTTGATCTTGTTCAGCAGAATTAACTTCTAAGGCGAGGTATTCATGAGTGGTCACTCCAAATGGGCGACAACCAAACATAAGAAGGCAGTGATTGATGCCCGGCGTGGAAAACTCTTTGCCAAACTGATTAAGAACATTGAAGTCGCAGCTCGACAGGGCGGTGGCGACATCAGCGGCAACCCGACACTTTATGACGCCATTCAAAAAGCCCGCAAGAGTTCCGTTCCCATGGACAATATTGATCGTGCCGTCAAGAGAGGCTCTGGCGCGGAGGCTGGGGGCGCTGACTGGCAGACCATCATGTACGAGGGGTACGGACCCAATGGTGTAGCAGTCCTGGTTGAATGCTTGACCGACAATCGCAACCGAGCAGCGTCTGAGGTTCGGGTTGCCATGACACGCAATGGTGGTTCCATGGCGGATCCGGGCAGTGTTTCCTACTTGTTTACGCGTAAAGGAGTGGTCCTGGTCAATAAGGCGTCTGATTCCGGTACCACCGTGTCTGAGGACGACATTCTCGGCGCAGTCCTCGATGCAGGTGCTCAGGAGGTTAATGATCTCGGCGAGTCATTTGAAATTGTGTCTGAGGCTGGCGATGTAGTTGCAGTGAGAACTGCATTGCAGTCTGCAGGGATCGATTACGAATCGGCTGAGGCGACGTTCATGCCCAGTATGACCATTCCGCTGGATGAAGATGCAGCAAAGACACTATTCCGCTTGCTCGAGACCTTGGAAGACAGCGATGATGTCCAGAACGTGTACGCCAACTTTGATGTTTCAGATGAAGTAATGGAGAAAGTGAGCTCGTAATGGCTGGTGAGTCCGCAGGGAAGCAGCTGCGCGGTTGGGATGCTGCTACTTTCCGGACGGCTAGCGGTGATCCCACCATGCGCTCCACGGTTGTGGCCATGGCGGTCCTCGAAGAAAGTCCAGATTGGCCCCGACTCAGGGCGCGCTTGGAGCGACTGACGCTATTCGCACCGCAACTGCGTATGCGGCCGCTCTATGGCATGTTGGGTGTATCGGCTCCTCGATTAAGTGTGGACCCTGATTTCGATTTGGATTTTCATGTTCACCGGTACCGCCTTCCAGAGAACGGCACCTGGGATGACGTACTGCGTGATGCCCGGCGAATAAGTCTGACCGATTTCGATTACAACCGTCCGTTGTGGGAGGCCACCCTCATTGAGGGGCTTCCCCATGGGCACGCCGTCTTTATGCTGAAGTTGCATCACTCCATTGCCGACGGCCAGGCAACCGTCATGATTGCATTAACTCTTTTCGAATTATCCGCCGATCTAAATCCAGATGAACCAACTCCACCGGAGGCGCCGATCGGTGAAGATGTCAGTTGGCAGGAAGTATTTATGGCCAACACTCAGGACAACATTTCGCGCGCCGTGGGGTTAGTGAAAGGTGTTGTGGGTACAGGCGTCGAGGTACTCAAGGGAACCATTACTGATTTTGATTCAACTGTGAATAAGGCAATACAAACGATTGGTTCCGTTACTCGAGCCACCAGTGTCTACGACAAACCGTTATCTCCGTTGCTCGTTGAGCGGGGGACAACATATACCTTTGGAACGCTGGAACTGCCCTTCGAAGCTATTCGGCGCAGCGCAAAATCGCAAGGCATGAGCGTTAACGATGCCTTTATGGCGGCGGTTATGTCGGGAATCCAGGCCTATCACCTGAGGCATGGCAGCAGTGCTGAGTCGCTCCGAGTTAATGTCCCGATTTCACTTCGCGGAGATGCCGGTGACCGTTCAGGCCAGGCATCAAATGCAGTAGCCATTGCTCGCTTCCCCATGCCGGTTGCCGGGCTCGGAGTGCGTGAACTCATGGAACAGGCTCATGAACTCGTGGCCCAGTGGCGTGCTGAGCCGGCCATGCGGTTAGCAGATCCGCTGGCGGAGGTCAGTTGGTTTGTCCCCGTACCCATGTTGGCCCACGCGGCTAAGGCATCAGATGTTACGACCAGTAACGTGCCGGGCCCACCCATTCCTATCTATTTAGCCGGTGCCCGCATGATTGCCGCTTATCCGCTGGTGGCCACGATCGGTGCCGCAATCAACGTCACCATGGTCACCTATGACGGTCACGCGTTTATTGGGGTCAGTACCGATGACCGAGCAGTGAAAGATCACACGGAATTGATGCACGATCTGCGCGCCGGATTCCATGCTGTGACAGTCCTGCCCGATACTCTCTAGGCACTGGGGTTGTCCCAGGTAGGCGAACAGAGAGCGATCTAGCTGGGAGTTGGACATCATGCGAGTAATGGGCATTGATCCCGGGCTAACGCGATGCGGGGTGGCCGTCGTGGAGGGGATGCCTGGCCGGTCGGTTGATGCGCTCCATGTAGGCGTGATCACCACAAGTGCCAACGCGGATTTATCTGACCGATTGACCAAACTCCATGGCGAACTGGAGCAGTTGATCATTGCATTCAACCCAGAGTTCATCGCTATTGAGCGTGTCTTTAGCCAGCACAATGTTCGCTCAGCCATGGCAACAGCTCAGGCGGCGGGAATTGGACTGTTACTAGCCGGTCAACGAAATATTCATGTGGCCATGCACACGCCAACCGAGGTGAAAGCCGCGGTGACAGGCAGTGGGCGTTCGGACAAAGCGCAGGTAGCCGCCATGGTGACCCGTATTGCCCGCTTATCCTCTCCTCCTAAGCCGGCAGATGCCGCCGATGCATTGGCTATCGCTATTACCCAAGTGTGGAGAGGTAGCGCACAGCGTCGTATAGCGCGGGCTGTGGGTGCCCGCCCATGATCGCCTTTATCCGGGGAGAAGTGTGGAAAGTAGG